>JBFZCA010000186.1:0-12028 GCA_041308205.1 Planctomycetota bacterium
GGCGGCGCCCGCCGCATCGCGGCGCGTGCCCGGCCCGGGCGGCGTGTTTCGTTTTCGCACAATCTGTAAGGGATGTTGACAGGTCGTGCGGCGCGCTTGCGGCGCGCGCCGCGACCGAGTACCCTGAATAACTTCTTGTGCGGCGCGGCGGCGGGCCGCGGTCGCAGCCTTGAGGTGGAGCATGAAACGGCGCTGCAGGCAGGTGCAGGCGAGGAACCGCGGGGCGGTCAGGATCTCCGTCCTGTGCGCGGCGTTCGTCATCGCCTGTCTGGTCGGCATCCTCGTCCTGTATCAGGTGCGCGCGCTCAAGGAGGCGGGGCCGACGGCGTCTCCCCCGGCGCCCTCGAGCGCCAGGGGATCCGCGAACGAACCCAAGATCACGTACGCCGATCCGAACGCCGTATCGCCCGCGCCGTATGCGCTGGATCTCGACGGCCAGCGCGAGCCTACCGAGGAGGAGATGCTCCGCCAGGCGATCGAGGACTACCTGGCGCGCATGCGGAATCTCAGCGGGCCGGGGGACCACGCGCGCGTGCTCGCGTTCGCCAGGAACAAGGCCGAGCTGGAGGCGTTGCTCCGCAGCCTTCCGCCGTGGGCGGTGCCGATCATCGCCGAGCTCCTGGGGAAGGAGACCGATTTCATGCTGCGCCGCATCTTGTGCGAGGGCCTGGCGGCCCTGGGCACGGAAGAGGCCGCGGCGGTCATTCGCGATTACTTCCTCGCGCACGCCTCCGAGGAAGCGATGGGATCCGAGCTGCGCCACGTGATCCTCGCGCTCGGCGCCTCCGACACGGGCATCGCGTACGACACGCTCATCGAGCTGCTCGGGAAGGACGAGCCGTTCCTGCGTGAATACAGGCCGCAGTACGTGGAGGCGCTCGGCAAGCACGGCAGGGGAAGCGCGGCGCTGCCGCTCTTTCTCGATCTGCTGGCGGGCGACGGGCGCTTCGAGGTGCGGAACAAGTCCGCGCAGGCGGTGAAGAACGTGGCCAAGCGCGATGCGGGCGTCTGCCGGGCGGCGCTGCCGCAGCTCGTCCAGAGCTTCGAGAGCGAGACGCTGCTTCCCGTCAGGCAGACGACGCTCGGCGCGATCGGCCAGATCGGCGACCCCGAGTCGATTCCCTACCTCGCCGGCGTGGGGACGCGGTCGCAGGAGCTCGGCATCCGCCTGAGCGCGGCCGCGGCCGCGAGCCGGATCGGCGGCGAGGAGGCGCTGAGGGCGCTCAACGAGATCTACGCCAACGAGTCGCAGAAAAGCGTGCTCCTGGACGCCATGGCGCAGGTGCCGACGCCGGCGAGCGTCGAGTTCCTGCGGGGAGTCGCCGTGAACGCGCAGAGCGCGGCCGAGCGCCTCATGGCGGTCAAGGCGCTGGCGCGGACCGACGCGCCGGAGGCGCGGGACGCCCTTCAGGCCGTGTTCGCGGTCGAGCAGGATGCCGCCGTGCGCGCGGAGGTCGAGCGGTACATCCGCGCGGCCGAACGGCGCGGGAGATAGGCCCGATGTCGCGCGTGGCCGCGTGCGTCTGCGCGCTTGCGTTCGCGCTGTGCGGGTGCGATGGCGGCGGCGGGCCGCGGCTTCTGTACGGCTACTTCGTGCGCGAGGGCGGCGGGCACGGGGCCGTGCTCGTGTTCGACCGCGCGCCCGGACCGCTCGCGGCCGAGGCGTTGCGTTTCGATCCAACGCCGTCGGGAGCCTTCACGTGCGCGCCGGGCGCGAGCCCCGGCGAGGTCCGGGTTCTCTTCGGCGCGGGCGCGCCGTTTCCCGATGGCGCGGAAGTCAAGGTTTTTCTTGTGAATGCAGGGCGCCGGGGCGCGGCCTGCACGGTGCGCGCCGGCCGCCCGCACCCCGCGCTCGTCGGGGCGGTGTGGCGCGATGCGAACGGCGACCGCATCGTCGGCGCGGGCGACGAGCTGCTGCTCGCGTTCGACGGGGAGGTCGCGCTGTCGCTCCCGGGCGGAGAGCTTCCGCAGTCCGAGATCGTCTTCTCGGGCCGCGACCGGCTCGCGGGCGCGCGAATCGCGACCGTGAAGGCCGAGGCGACGCCCGAGGGCGTACGCCTCACGCTGGGCGAGGGCGTGTTTCTGAGGCCCGGCAGGGACGGGACCGCCGGAGGCTCGGAGATCGCGCTGAACGCAACGCGCGCGGCGCCGAGCCGCGCGATTCTCGGCAAGGGTTCGTCCCTGGGCGCGGTGTCGCGCGGCGTCGTCCATGTCTGCGCCGAGCCCGGCTTCGCGCCGTTTCAGGAGCGCGGCGCGCTCGACCTGGGTCCCGGCGGCGGCAACCTCGATCCGAGCGTGACGTTCGCGGGGCGGCCCGGCCGCGCGCTGGCGGTGATCGCGGGCGGGCTTGACCGGGCGCAGGAGCTGCGGCCCGCGGCCGACGTCTTCGTCATCGCGCTCGATGCGCCCTCGCCGCCGCTGTGGGTGGGAACGCTGCACGGCCCGCTGGCGCGGCATGCGGCGGTGGCCTTGCCGGTGCCGCCGAACGCGCCCGCGCTCGGCGCCGTTCTCTTTGCCGGCGGGGTCACGACCGGCGGCGTGCCGGCGCGGCGGTTCGAGCTGCTGGTCGTCCGCGAGGGCGGCCGAACGACGCTCGAGCCGCTGCCCGACACGGCGGGGTTTCCGGTCGAGGCGGTGTCGCCGCCGCGGGTCGATCCCCGCGCGGCGTATGTTCCCGAGAGCTCCACGCAGGGTCTCGTGGTCATCGCGGGAGGCGATCCGGCGGGGTTCATCGGGCTCCTGCGGGTCACGTGGCGCGAGGGCGCCGGCGCGCCCGAGATCGCGCCCCTGATCAGGAACTGGCGCGAGCCGCTCGCGGCGAACCGCGGCGGGCACACGCTGACCGTCCTGGAAACGCCCGGCGGCGAGAAGGCCGTGTTTCTCTTCGGCGGCAAGATCCTGGGCGTGGCCGGCGTCTCGTCGGTGGCCGCGCCGGTCATGCTGTATCCCTGTCGCGCGGCGGAGGAGGCGGGCGATGCGTGGGCGACGGCCGACTTCGGCAGCATCGATGAGCGCAATCTCAAGCGCGAGGGACACGCGGCCGAGTACCTTGCCGCGCACGGCAAGGTCGTGATCGTGGGAGGAGAGGTGAAGGCCGAGGGCGTGCGCGACTGGAAGCCGCCGTGGATCGAGTCGGTCATCGAGTTCGAGCCCGGCGAGGGCAGCTTCCTCGAGCTGCGCGATGCGCTCTCCGGCGTGCGCGTCGAGCCCGCGCTCGCGCCGCTCCCGGGCCACGAGGGCGTGCTCGTCCTGGGAGGCCGCGATGGGACCGGCGAGCTCCTTTCCACGTGCGAGGTGTACGTGCCGTACTCGGCGCCGGCAGCCGCGCGGTGTCTCGCGTTCGGCAGCCCGTTGCCCGAGGAGGCCCTCGGGGCGAGCGTCGGCGCGATGCGCGCGGATGGGAGCACGACGATCTACCTCGTGGGCGGGAAGGGGCGGCGCGTCTGGGAGCTGCGGCTCTGAGGAGCGCCCATGCGCGCGTCCGTGTTGCCCAAACTCGCGGTGACAGCGCTCACATCCGCGCAGCCGGCCGGCATAGGCGCCGTGGTCGTGTGGGGACGCGAGGCCGGGAAGCGCATGCGACGCTGGTTTCCCCGCCTCGCGCGGGAATCGGTCGTCGTGGCGCGCATCGAAGACGGCCGGGCGGACATCGTCGACGAGGTGGTGGCGCTCTGTGTGCCGCCGCAGCACGCGCCGACCGGCCGCGAAGAGGGCGAGATCAACTTCCACGGCGGCGGCGTGGCGCGCGCGCGGGTCTGCGCGTTTCTTGTCGCCCAGGGCGCCGAGGAGGTTGCGCCCGAGGGCTACGCGGCGCGGGCGCTGCGGCTGGATGGAACCGCGCGCGAGGCCATGGCGCTGCTCCCCGGCGCGGCGACCGCCGCGCAGGTCGTGTTTCTCCTGCGCCAGGTCCGCGGCGAGCTTCGGCAGGAGGTCGACGCGTTGCGCGCGCTCTCCGACGAGGATCGCGCGCGCGGCCTCGGGACGCTGCTGTCGCGTGCGCGTGCGGGGATCGCGCTCGCCGGCGGCATGCGCGTGCTCGTGGTCGGGCCGGTCAACAGCGGCAAGTCGACGCTCGTCAATCGGCTGTGCGCCGCCCCGCGGTCGATCGTGTCGGAGGTTCCGGGGACGACGCGGGATCTGCTCGAAGCGCCGGGAAGGATCGAGGATTTCCCCGTCACCTTCATCGATAGCTGCGGGCTGGCCGCGACCCCGAATGCGATCGAGGCCCTGGGGGAGGCGCGCGTGCGGGCCGAGATTCCGCGGGCGGACTGCGTGCTGTGCCTGGGGGTGGATCCGTCCGCGTTGCCCGTTCCGCCCGTGACGGCGCTCGCGCTCGGACCGAAGGCGGATCTGGGCGGCGCGTGCCCGGCGGGCGTGCTTCCCGTGTCCGGGAAGACCGGTCGTGGCATCGAGACGCTCAAGGCTGCCATCCTGGCAGCCGTCTGTCAGGGTCAGGACTGGCGTCTTGCCGCGCCCTTCACCGATCGGCAGCGAGGGCTCCTTGCGGCTGCCGCGGCCAAGCTCGCCGGCGGGGATCGAAAGGGGTGCGACGCGCTGCTCGAGGCGGTCACGGCGTGAGCACGCGCGCCGCACGCGTCGTCTCCGGGCGCGATTCAGGCCGGCATCTTCGGTCGGGCCGGCACCGAGATTGTCTTTTTTGACGTTTTTCAGTGAATAGCGGCCCTGGTCGTTGCGTATAATCTAATGGAACTGTTTCGCGTCACGGTACTATTCGGCTACAATAGAGCCTGTCGCAAGACTTTAACGTCCAACGGCTTAGCGCCGGTCGCAGGCGGCACGCAGTAAACGGACGCCGCGGCCGCCGGCGCGCGTGGGATCCCAAGGGGTCCCGGGAGGTTGCCATGCGTGCCTCGAGAAGTCGTGCTGGATACCGGCATGCGGCGGCATTCGTTCTTGCCGCGCTTCTGACGCCTTGCCTTGTCCTCGGCGCGTCGAGCAGGATCTCCGCGGGAGGGGGCGGCGGGCGGAGCTCGAGTCCGTCCGTCGGCAGCGCCTCGCGTGGAGCGAGCATCTCTCCTCGTTCGCCGAGCGTTTCTCGTGCACCGAGCGTGTCAGCGCCGCGCGCGCCGAGCATCTCCGCGCCGCGCGCGCCGAGCATCTCCGCGCCGCGTGCGCCGAGCGTTTCTCGTGCGCCGAGCGTCTCGCGCTCGCCCAGTGTTTCGCGTTCGCCGAGCGTATCAGCGCCGCGCGCGCCCAGCGTGTCCGCGCCGCGTTCGCCGAGCGTCACGGCCCCGCGGACCTCGACGTCGAGCGTGAGCTCCCAGCGGCGCAGCTCGGGCACGGTGGTGTCGCCGGCCCCGCGGACCACGTCGCGCCTGACGGGTTCGAGCACTTCGCCCGAGAGCGTGCGGCTTGCGCCATCGCGCTCGAGCGGCAGCGACACGTTGCGGCTTGCGCCGTCGTCGCGCGTGAACGACACGCTGCGGCTCGCGCCGGAGGGGCGGAGCAGCGACACGATGCGCCTGGCTCGCGAACGCACCGCAAGCCCGCTGCGCGAGCGGCTGGTCGAGCGTTATCGCCGGGAGATCGGCCCCCTGCGCGAGAACGGCATAAGCAGCATCCGGAATCCGGACGCGGGGCCGAATGCGCGCGTCCCGCAGTCGTTCGGGGGGCGCAGCCGGGCCGGCGTCGCCGGCGGCGAGAACACGTACGGCCGCATGACGGCGACCTCGCTTCGCACGGGCGATCTCAGGACGCGTTCCTCGACGACGCTCTCCTCCTTGTATGCGACGCGTAGCTCGGCGTCGGCTGCGGTGATCGCCGACAGCCGCACCCGAAGCGACGCCGTGCTGTACTGGGGCACGACCGCGATCGGATCGCGTTCGGTGGTGGGCACCTACCTGCGCGTGCCGCTGTCGGGCGGCGGATCCGTGTCGCCGTACTTCTACCATCAGACCTACCACCACCGCGACCGTTGCGGTTATTACCCGACGTGCTGGTCCGGTTACTACGGTTACTATCCGAGCTACTACGGCTGGGGCTACTACCGTCCGTACTACTCGGGCCTGTACATCGGCTGGGGACTGGGCTGGGGCGGAGGCTACCTCGGCATCTACGACCCCTGGCCGTACTACGCCTACAACCCGTATTACCACTGGTATTATCCGCGGTACTACTACTCGGGCGGGTACCAGCCGTACTACTCCGGCGAGAGCGTCGTCTACAACTACTATTATTACAACGACGATGATCCCGAACCGGTCGTCGTCGAAGGCGGCGAGGAGGGCGGCGCCGGCGGGAGGGCGGCAGGCGCCGCACCCCAGGAGGCGGCGGCGCCCGCGGCCGACGATGAGGCGTTTCTCCAGAGCCTCAACCCGTCCGAGCTCGCCTTCGTGACGGGCCTCGTGAGCTTCAGGGGCGGAGAGTACGAGCAGGCGGCGCAGGCGTGGTACAACGCGACGCTCAAGGCGCCCGATGCGGTCGCGCCGCGCATGTTTCTCGCCGTCGGCCTGTTCGCGCTGGGCGAGTACCAGCGCGCCGCCGAGTACCTGCGCGATGGCGTGAAGCGCAATCCCGATGTCGCGGCGTACCGCTGGGATGTGCGCCGGTTCTACGGCAAGACCAACGCCGCCGGTCTCGAGAGCCACATGAAGACGCTCGACTCGTACATCGAGCTCTATCCGAATCAGGCCGATGCCTACCTGGTGCGCGGCTTCATCCTGTCCGGCACGGAAAACACGGAGGGCGCGGCGCGCGCGTTCGAGACGGCGCGCACGATCGACCGCGGCGATGTCGCCGCCGACGCGTTCGCGAAGAACGTCAGGGAGCGCACGAAGACCATGTACGACGAGCTCCAGACGTTCTTCAACACCATGCGCCTCGAGGACGTGAAGCGTTTGAAGCTGTGATCGGGCGCCGTATCGCAGCGCGCGGGGGAAGCCCCCGCGGGGCCGGGAACGCCCCGCGGGGGCTTTTCGTTTCCCGCGCTCCTGCGCTATACTGCGGTGCGCCGCCTGACCGCCGCGCGCGCGGTTGCCGGGCGGCCGTCCGGTGCAGGAGAATCGACCCATGGAACAGGCCAAACCCAGGAAACGCCGCGTGCTTCGAAGGCTCGTGCTGCTGCTCGTGCTCGCGGGCATCGCGGTGTGGGTATGCGTGTGGCTCTTCGGGCCGGGCGGGCTGCCCGCGCACGCAATCATCGCGCTCAGGATCGGCGATGCGCTTCCGATTGCTCCGGCGGAAGGGTTTGAAGCGCTGCTTTTCGGCCAGAGCGGACCGGCCCTGCCGGATCTCCACTCCGCGCTCGCGCGGGCGGCGCGCGATGCGCGCGTCGAGGGCGTGTTTCTCGATCTGCGCGATGGCTCCCTCGGCCTTGCCGACGCGCGGGAGCTCAGGCGGCTGCTCCTCGAGTTCAAGAAGGAGCGCAAGCCGGTCATCGCCTATGCCGACGACATGAGCCTGCGCGCGTGGTACGTGGCGAGCGCGTGCGACAAGGTCGTCATGAATCCCGCGGGCTACCTGCACCTCACGGGCACGTCGCTGCGGGTGCTGCTCTTCGGCGACCTCCTGAAGCGGCTCAAGCTCAAGGCCGACCTGGAGCGCGTCGGGCGCTACAAGACGGCCTTCGAGACCATGACCGACAACAAGCTGAGCCCGCCGAGCCGCGAGGCCCTGCAGCGCATCTCCGATGCGGTGTGGGAGCAGCTCATCGGTGAGCTCGCCGAAGGGCGTTCGATCGAGCGGGAGGCGCTCGAGGAGCTGATCGACCAGGGCCCGCTTCCGGCGCGGGCCGCTGAGGAGAAGAAGCTCGTCGATGCCCTCAAGTGGCGCGACGAGCTGGACGCCTACGTCGAGGGTGCGGTCGGCGCGCCGGCCGAGCTCGTGTCGTTCGAGCGCTACGCCGCGCGCTCCGGCCGCGGCGGGGCGATCGCCCGGATCGCGTACCTGCCGCTCTCCGGCACGATCGTCGCGGGCGGGGAGGGGCGGGGGCTCATCGCGGCCGATGCCGTCGTCTCGCAGCTCGGGGCGCTGCGGGACGATCCATCGATCGCGGCGATCATCGTGCGAGTCGATTCGCCGGGCGGGGATGCGATCGCGTCGGCGTCCCTGTACCGCGCGATCAGGAACGCGCGGCGAGAGAAGCCGGTCGTCGTGTCGATGGGCGCGGCCGCGGCGTCCGGCGGGTACTACCTGGCGGCGGCGGCGGACAAGATCGTCGCGCAGCCCTTCACGCTGACGGGTTCGATCGGCATCTTCGGCGGGAAGATCGTTGCGGACGAGCTGCTCGCGTGGGCGGAGATCTCGCAGGAGACCTTCCGTCACGGAGCGTTCGCGGGGCTGTACGATCCTTTCGAGCCGCTCAACGACACGACGCGCGCGGCGATCCGCCGCGAACTGGAGGACATGTACGAGCGCTTCGTGCGCGATGTCGCGGAGGGGCGCAACCTGCCGGTGGAGGCCGTCGAGGCCGTGGCCGGGGGGCGGGTGTGGACAGGCGATGATGCCTTCCGGCACAAGCTCGTCGACGAGCTCGGCGGGCTCGATACGGCGATCGCCAAGGCCAAGGAGCTCGCGCGCATCGAGGGCGAGGCCGCGCTGGTCCTGTGGCCGCCGGCGAAGGCGTGGTACGAGCAGCTCGTGGCGGCCGAGAGGGATCCGGACGGCCTGGGGCGGCTGCAGGCGCTCAAGCGCGCGCTGTGCGCGGGTCGTCCGCTCGCGCTCCTGCCGTTCGGGATGTCGTGGGATTGAGGCCGCGGTGGGGATCATAGACTTCCACACGCACGCATTTCCCGACAAGGTCGCGGCGCGCGCGATCCCGGCGCTCGAGCGGGAGGCCGGCATCAAGGCCGTGCTGAACGGCACGCTGCCGGCGCTCCTCGATTCGATGGATGCGGCCGGGATCGAGCGCTCCCTGGTGATGAGCATCGCCACCCGGCCCGAGCAGTTCGACTCGATCATGGCGTGGTCGCGCGCGATCGCCTCCGATCGCATCGTGCCGCTGCCGTCCATTCACCCCGCCGATCCGCTCGTGCCGGAGCGCGCCGCCGCCGTCGCCGCGGCCGGCTTCAAGGGCGTGAAGCTGCACCCGTTCTATCAGGATTTTCGGCTCGACGATGCCGCCGTGCCGCCCCTCATGGAGGCGCTCGCCGCGCACGGGCTTTTCTGCGTGTGCCACACGGGCTTCGACATTGCGTTCCCGCGGGTGCGCCGCTGCGATCCGGCGATGGTCGCGGCGCTCGCGGCGCGCGTGCCCGGACTCGTGTTCGTGGCGACGCACCTGGGCGGGTGGTACGACTGGGAGGAGGTCGAGCGGCACCTCCTGGGCACGCCGGTGTACATGGACATCTCGTTCACGCTCGGGCACCTTGCCGAGCGGAATGTGACGCGCATGCTGCGCGCGCACCCCGCCGACTACCTGCTCTTCGGGACCGACTCGCCCTGGCAGGACCAGCGCGTCGCGTGCGAGGGCGTGCGCGCGCTCGGGCTGGGGAAGAGCCTCGAAGAGCGCCTCTTCCATGCGAACGCCGCCCGGCTGCTCGGGGATGCGGGGGCCGGTCAGCAGTCGTCGCCGGAGGGGCGCCGCGGCACGCCCGGGGGCTCCGGCGCCGGAGGGGCGCCTGTGTCCGGGTCGGGGATGCCGTAGCGCTGCATGCGGCGGTACAGGCTCGTCTTGGGGATGCCGAGCAGGCGCGCGCAGGCCGCCTTGTTGCCGTTGACCGCGGCCAGCGTGCTCTGGATGATGCCGCCCACGGCCTTGCGCTCGTACTGGGGGAGATCGACCTCGCCGTGCAGGAAGCGCTGCGCGAAGGTGCGGCGCCGCGGGCCCGTGATGTGCGCCGAGAGGTGCGCGGGCAGGATGGCGGCGCCGCGGGAGAGCACGGCCGCGCGCTGGATCTCGTTCTTGAGCTCGCGGATGTTGCCGGGCCACTTGTAGTCGCGCAGGGCGGCGGCGGCCTCGGGCGAGAGCGAGGGCGGCGCCGCGGCGTCCCAGTGGCCGGCGCCGTGGGCGAGGAAGTGGCGCGCGAGCAGCGCGATATCATTGCGGCGCTCCCTGAGGGGCGGGAGATGCAGCATGACGGTGTTGAGCCGGAAGTACAGGTCGGAGCGGAAGATGCCGGCGGCGACCAGCTCCTCGAGCGGCCGGTTGGTGGCCGCGATGCAGCGCACGTCGACCTTCTCGGTCGTGCGGCTGCCCACGGGGCGCAGCTCGCGTTCCTGGAGCACGCGCAGGAGCTTCTTCTGGAGCATGCCGGGCATCTCGCCGATCTCGTCGAGGAACAGCGTGCCGCCGTCCGCGAGGCGGAACAGCCCGGGCCGGTCGCAGGTGGCGCCCGTGTAGGCGCCGCGCGCGACGCCGAAGAACTCCGACTCCTGAAGGGTTTCGGGAACGGCGGCGCAGTTCTCGGTGATGTAGGGGCCGGCGGCGCGGCGGCTGCGGAGGTGGGCGGCGCGGGCGATGAGCTCCTTGCCGGTGCCGCTCTCGCCCTGGACGAGGATCGGGTAGTCCGTGGGCGCGAACATCTCGAGCAGCCCCAGGATCTCGAGCATCTCAGGCGTGCGCGTGACGACGTGCGGGAAGAGGGCCTGGATTCGCCGGTGCCGCGGCGACAGGGAGGGCTCCTCCGGGGGCGCCGCGCCGATGCCGTCCGTGAAGGCGGCGGCGTACGCGGCGAGCGCGCAGTGAAGGAACCCGAGCGGCAGCGCGGAAGCGGCCGCCGGCTCGGGTCCGCGGCTGTCGTTCGTGATGAGGAACCACTGGCAGGGGTGGCCGCCGCGCAGCAGCGCGGCGCGCAGATCGCCGTCGCGGGCCGGGCTGCAGAGGCGCGCCCGGCCGACGAGCTCGTGGGCGCAGACGGGGAACGATTGTCCCGCCTGCGCGATCGTGTAGGTGCCCGAGGGGGCGGCAAGCACGATGAGGGCGGCGGCCGCATCCGAATGGCGGCGCAGGATCTCGGCGCCGTCGTCGATGACGCGGCCGAGGCGGGAAAGAACGCCGAGGCGATCGAGCAGCTCGACCAGGCTCCTCTGGTCGTCCGCGCAGGATGAGGTGGGCTTGTGGCAGGAAGTGTGTGCAGGGCAGGCTGGAGTCGGGAGTAAGGCTAGGGGGCGAGGAGCCATCTGAGCGTCGAACGCCCCGGCGTTTGCAAGCAATGTGTCGGTGCAGGCACTCGTGGTCATCTGCGTTTCCATGAGGAAATAGAATTCCACAAATCAGCATCGACAGGGGATTGTAGCGCCTGCCGCGCGGCAGTCAACTTATTTTTCGGCGGCCGATGTGCGGGAAGGAAATATATTTCCATGACCGCACGGCGCCGGAGCCGCCGGGCGCCGCGTCCGATAATCTCCCGCGCGCGGGCGGGAGGGCGCCGGCGCGTCGCGCGCCGCGGGGCGCGAACCTTGACGGTCGCCGGCAACAACGTATAATTACCTGACTTGCGCGCGGCGCGGCACTTCAGCCGAGCCGCGAGCGCAGGACGCCAGTTCCCCTGTAGCTCAACTGGTAGAGCATGCGGCTGTTAACCGCAGGGTTCGAGGTTCAAGCCCTCGCGGGGGAGCCATTTGACACCAACCAAAAAGCCCCGGCGGCCGTCGCGCGGGGCTTTTTGCATCCCGCCCCGCCGCAAGTCGCAACACACTGCAAACATGTGACTTGTGGCAGCACCGTGTCCTCCCCGGGCATTCTCCGGTTGTTAACCGCAGCTGTGCGAGCATCGTCCGATGACCCCCGAAGCTCTCTCTTCGGGCCCGGAGAGCATCGTCATCTGGTTAACAGACGTGTTAACCACTTGTTCGATTACCCGTTAACCAGCGGTTCGCAGGCGTTGCATTCGGACCCCGGAAGGGGCTTGAACTCGGTGCGCGGTTAACAGCGCGGTGGCGCCGGCGGGCATCCGTCGTCGGCGCTGAGCGGGGCGTGTGATCGCGAGCAGGCGAGAACGCGTCGGTGAATTGCTCTACGTACCGGGATCGTTCACGGTGTCCGCCGTGGGGTTTCTTCGGCGGGCGGGGCGGGAACCCTACCAACCCCACCAGCCCCACCAACCCCACGGGGAGCAACCCGTCCGCG
>JBFZCA010000187.1:0-4482 GCA_041308205.1 Planctomycetota bacterium
ATCCTCACCGCGACGGATGCCTCGCAGACGAGCGTGCCGGAGGCCCGCGTCGATGAATCGGCCGGCGCGGTCGTCGTGCGCCTCCCCGGCGCGATGCTCGCGTTCACGAAGGACAAGGTCGGGGGCGCCGCCGACATCGCCGGGATACGGCGCTCGCTCGAACCTCGACCGCCGCAAGGAGCTTCACGATGACCGCCGCACTCGCTTCGCTTCTCGCCGCAGCATCGTTCGCGTTCTCCGCCGCTCCCGGCGACGAGTGTGCCGCGTTGAGGCTGGTGCCGTTTCCCAAGGAGATCGCGCGCGCCGAGGGCGTCTTCACGCTCGGCCCCGAGCTGACGTTCGAGGTCTCGGCCGATGCCTCGTTCTTCGTCGAGCTCCTCGTACCCGAGCTCGCGCGCGCCGGCGCGACGAGCTTCAACGTCCGCCGGGCGGAGTTCGGCGGACACGCGTGGAGGTACTCGACGGCGCCCGGCACACCGGCGCCCGCGCTTTCCGTCCCGCCCGGGAACGAGGAGGCCTACGCCCTCAGCGTCGAGCCCGACCGGGTCTTCTGCGCGGCCGCGAGCAGGACCGGTCTACTGTACGGCCTTCAGACGTTCCTCCAGCTCATTCGCGCCAACCGCACCGGCGACGCGATCCCGTGCCTCACGATTCGCGACTGGCCGTCCCTGAGATGGCGCTGCTTCCAGGACGATCTCACGCGCGGGCCGAGCTCGCGCCTCGAGACTCTCCAGCGCGACATCAATCTCGGCGCCGCGTTCAAGATGAACCTGTTCACGTACTACATGGAATCCCAGTACGCCTTCACCAAACACCCGGCGATCGGCCCCGAGGATGGCTCGCTCACTCCCGAGGAGCTCAAGAAGCTGGTTGCCTTCGCCAAACGCCACGGCATCGACATCCTCGGGAACCAGCAGTCCTTCGCGCACTTCGAGCACATTCTCAAGCACAAGGAATACGCGCACCTCGGCGAGGCGGGCTACATTCTGTCCCCCGCCCTGCCCGAGAGCTACAAGCTCCTCGATGACCTCTACAGCGAGGTCATTCCGCTCCTCCCCTTCCCCTGGTTCAACGTCTGCTGCGATGAGACGTGGGACCTGGGCAAGGGGCCGTCCAAGGACCTGGTCGCGCAGATCGGCGTCGGCGGCGTCTACGTCAAGCATATTCAGGAGCTCTACAAGCTCGTCCACGACCGCCACGGCAAGCGCATGATGATGTGGGGCGACATCATCCTCCAGCACCCCGACAAGCTCGACGGCATTCCCAGGGACGTGATCATGCTCACGTGGGGCTACGACCCGCGCCCGAATTTCGAGAGCCAGATCGTGCCCTTCGCCAGGGCAGGCTACGAGTTCCTGGTGTGCCCGGGCGTGAGCGAGTGGAGCCGGATCCTGCCCGACTTCGGCGCCGCAGCCGAGAACATCCGCAACTTCGTTCGTGACGGCGCGAAGCACGGCGCCCTCGGCATGCTCAACACCGCGTGGGACGATGACGGCGAGTCGCTCAACGCGCCCTGCTGGCACGGCTTCGCGTGGGGCGCCGAATGCGCGTGGAATGCGTCGGCGACGAGCCTCGAGGATTTCAACCGCCGCATAGGCGCGGTCCTCTTCGGCGAGAAGGACGATGACTTCGGCGCCGCGATCGCGCTCCTCGCGCAGGCCTTCCGCCTGCCGGGCATGGACGGCATGCTCAACCGGCGCTTTTGGAAGGACGATTTCGCGCCCGCGGCGCCGGCCGCGTCGATCATGCGCTCGGCGGAAAGGCTGAAGGCGCTCGCCGATCCGGCCATCGAGCGCCTCGATCGCTGCGCGCGCGCCGCGTCCGCCAACGCGGAGCTTCTGCCGTGCTTTCTCTTCGGCGCGCGGCGCATGCAGCACATCGCGGACCGGATGCTCGACGGCCTGGCCGCGGCCGAGCACTGCGTGCGCGCGGCGCAGGGGCCCGCGGCCGAGGCGCCCGCGGAGCTCGCGAATGCGCGCGCGCTCGTCGAAAAGCACCGTCCGGCGGTCGAGTCCCTCGCCGAGGAATGGAAGCGCCTCTGGCTCGAGGAGAACAAGCCCTATGCGCTCGACTGGAGCCTCAAGCGCTACCAGGCCGCCGCCGAGCGCTACGCGGCGCTCGCGGCCAAGCTCGATGCCGCGGCCGCGGCGCTCGCTGCGGGCGAGCCGATGCCGGCGCCCGCCGAGATCGGCCTCGCGCTCCCCGAGCACTTCTCCCGGCGAACGCGCCCGGCGAAGACCGAGGCCGCCCCGTTCGCGCCCGGGACGACGTGGGCGGACGGCGCGGCGACGCATCGCCTGGCCTTCGAGGTCAAGGCAGGCGGCGTCGAACGCCGCGATCTGCCGATCGGGGTCGCGCTCGCGCTCCCCGAGCCTCTTCCCGGGAAACCCGTGTGTGCGTTCCTGGCCGAATCCCCAGGCACGCTCCGCGAGATACCGGCGCAACTCGACGCATCCGCGGGCGCCACCGCAACCCTTTCGTGCATGCTCGGCGGAACGCTGCCCAAGGACTCGACCGCCGTCGTGTGGGTCTACCTCGGCCTGGGCGCCGCCCCCGCGGCGCTTCCCGAGGCCGTCGCCGCGGCGCCGGCCCCGGACGGCGGCGTGTGGATCGAGAACGACAAGGTGAAGCTGCTCCTCGCCCCGGAGGGCGGTCACATCTACGTCTGGGAGGTCAAGGCCGCCGCCAATCGCGACATCACCATGCCCGGCGCGACGGGCTGGGCCGGATTCGCGGACATGGCCTTCGGCTACCGCGGCGCGCGGCACGAGCTCGTGCCGAAAGCACGAGGCCCCGCGCTCGTCCGCTACGATTGCATCGAGCCCGATTCGGGCATGGCGAAGACGATCAGCCTCTTCGCAGGCGTCTCGTGGGTCGAGGTCGTCCTGAACGAGCCCGCGGGCCACTACTGGGATTTCGACGACCCCGCCAACTTCGCTGCGGACGGGCCGACACCGGGCTCGTACCTGTTCTCGACCGGCGCGACCGGCCCGGTCGGAACGCAGGCCGCGGGCGTGCCGGCGCAGGTCGAGCAACCCGGCGCCTTCTGGGGCATGAAGTGGAACCCGAGCGGCCTGGCGCTCGGTCTGGCCACCCCCGAGGTCGCCGCGCGCCACCACGTGGCGCCGGGCGCCGGGGCGGGCGGGGTCGGGATCGAGGAATCCGCCCCCGCGGGCCATTTCGTGACCTTCGGGGGCGTTCTGGACGCCGCCCCGGGCGAGGTCATGGCGAGCCTGGCCGCCACGCTCGATTTCAGAAACCAGCCCGAGGTCGTGCTCCACGGGCTGGACTCGAAGCCGTAACCGGCGGGTGGAAAACCGAAACCCGTGTACGTTCTAGGTGTAGGATGTATAGGGATGTGTAGGATACTCTAGCTACGGCACCCCCATACGAGGGCGACCTCATGCCGATCATCGTGTTCGAACGCGGCAGCCTGCGCGGCAAGCGTTTCTCGCTTCCCGCGGGCGGCATCATCCGCATCGGCCGCGACCAGACCTGCCAGATCAAGGTGCTCGACACCATGGTCTCGCGCGTGCACTGCATCCTGCGCGGCGAGAAGGGCGTCTGGACGATCGAGGACGCGGGCAGCAGCAACGGCACCGCCGTCAACGGCATCGTCCTCCCCAGGACCGTGCTGGTTGCGGGCGACATGGTCCGGGTCGGCGACTCGGTGTTCTCGTTCCTCGCGACGCAGGATGATCCCTGGGTCGGGAAGATGCTCGAGGGCTACCGCCTCAAGGCGCGCGTCGGACGGGGCGGCATGGGCACGGTGTACCGCGCGCATCAGTTGTCGCTCGAGCGCGAGGTCGCGCTCAAGATCCTGGCGACATCGCTTGCCAAGGACCCCGAGTTCGTGTCGCGCTTCATGCAGGAGGCCCGCGCGGCGGCCCGCCTCAACCACCCCAACGTCGTCCAGGTCTACGATGCGGGCAGCGACGGGAGCACGTACTTCATCGCCATGGAGTACCTGCCCGGCGGGGCGCTCGAGGACATGATGCTCACGCGCGGCCCGATCCCCTTCCGCGAGGCCGTGCCCATCGCCTGCGATGCGCTCAAGGCCCTCGCCTTCGCCCAGGCGCACGAAATAGTGCACCGCGACATCAAGCCCGGCAACCTGCTCTTCGCGCAGGACGGCAAGGTCAAGGTCTGCGACCTCGGCATCGCGCTCGACCTGCGGCAGCCCGGCGTCCAGCGCGAGGGCACGACGGCGGGCTCGCCGGCCTACATGGCGCCCGAGCAGGCGCGCGGCGAGGCGCTCGATCACCGCGCCGACCTCTACGCCCTCGGGGCGACGCTCTACCATGCGATCGCCGGCGCGCCGCCCATCGACGGCGCGACGGTGAAGGAGATTCTCAACAAGAAGGTCAGCCAGGAGGCGCCGCCCCTCAAGGACCGCGTCCCCGAGGTGCCGCCGCGCGTCTCGCAGGTCGTCGGGAAGCTCCTCGCTCTCGCCCCCGCCGACCGCTTCGCAACGGCGCAGGA
>JBFZCA010000188.1:0-2916 GCA_041308205.1 Planctomycetota bacterium
CACGGCGCGCAGCTCGAAGTCGTGCCGCGGGGGGCTCACGCGCAGGCGGTAGGCGTACTCGGCTCCGCCCTTGCGCTGCATGTCGCCCACCTGCACGCAGTACGCGCCGCCGGCGGGCAGCGTCGCGCGCAGCCACGAATCGGCGTGGTGCGTGAGCAGCCCCGCGCCCTTGTCCTCGCAGTCGTCGTTGACCGCGATCTGCCGCCCGCCTGCGTCCGTCAGCCTGATGATCGAGTCGAGCGGCGAGCCCAGCCTGCGCGCGCGGACCTCCGCGACGATCTCGTCGCCCGCGCGGCCCTCGAAGCGGAAGACGTCGCAGTCGCCGGGCGCGCCGATGCGTCCGTTGACGATGACCGGAAGGTCGATCCTTTGCGCCGCGTCCGGCGCGTCGTTCGGTTCCTCGTCGCCGCGCTCGGGCAGCGTGTCCACGATGAATGGAACCCGGTTCGAGACGAGCTCGCCGCCGCGCGCGCGCAGATGTGTCAGGCCCTCGCACATCTTCTCGGCGCCGAGCGCGAGCGAGTCCGCGGAGAGGTTCCAGCCCGCGAGCGCGACCGTCGTCGCGACGCCGGCGCGGCCGCCGAGCGGGAACACGCTCGTCACGAAGGGCAGGCGCCCCGCGTCGATGCGATAGACGAAGTCCTCCCGCCCGCGGTAGATGGAATCCCTGATCTCGAGCAGGTACCGGCCATCGGCCCGGATCTCGTACAGGATCACCGGGTCGGGGCTGAAGCGATAGTCGTCGACGTACGCGAGCTCGCGTCCCTCGGAGTCGTAGAGCGATAGCACGGCCTGAAACCAGCCCGGCACGGCATCGGCCAGATACGGCGCGAGCCGCCGCGCGCGCACGGCGAAGACGAGCCGCTCTCCCGCGCGCGCCTCGAAGCGGAAGCGGTCGACATCGCCGGGCATGATCCGGCCGTTGATGGCGGCGGGCAGCGAGATCTCCGTCTCCTCTTCGGGCGCGCGGGCGGCGGGCGCGAACCTGGCGGCGGGCTGGGCGCGGTTTCGCGCGGCATCGGCCTCGGGAGCGCGCTCCTCGAACTCGGGCAGCTGCCCCACGCAGAACACCATCGGGTTCGTCAGGCCCAGGGCCGCGCCGATCCTGAGCTCGCGCTCGCCGGGCTCGGCCTCGGGATCGATCGCGACCTCGAGCTCGACGCTCTCCGCGATCGCGGGGCTGAGCGTCCGCTTGTTGAAGAGGTCGATCTTCCCTCTGATCTCGGCGACGAGCTTCTCGTCCTCTGCCGTCCACGCGGGCGCGGCGGGGTCGCGCCTGGCGCCCTGCGTCCTGCCCTTGGGCCGCGCGGCGGCCTTCCTGTCCGTGAGCTCTTTGAGCTGCTCCCTGAGCTTGTTGAACTGCTGCTGCGTGATCGGCTTGGTGTGCTCGAGCACCTTCACCCTGACGCCGGCGCCCGAGATGCGGACCTCGGCGGCGCCGTCCAGGAACTGCCCGCCGGCCGATACCCGGAGCGTCGTGCCCTGCCGGCCGCCCGCGGGATACACGCAGCCGATGCGCGCGACGCGGGCGTTCGCCTGGGCCGCCGCATCCGGCGCCCTTGCGAGCAGCGCCGCGAGCGCGAGCACCGCGGACTTTGCGAATCGGTTCATGGCGCGCTCCTCACATGATCTCGCGCAGGCGGCCGCCCATCGTCACGCCCTCGTTCTCGGCCGGCATCACGCGCACGTCCAGGCCCATCGGGTGCGGCAGTTTCGCCGCGGTATCGATGCCGAGAAGCTCGTACATGCTGCCGATGAGATCGCAGGGGTAGACGGGCCGCTCCTTCACTTCCTCGCCCTTCGCATCCGAGGCGCCGACGACGCGGCCGCCCTTGAAGCCGCCGCCCGCGAGCACGGCCGAGAAGACCTTCCCGTAGTGATTGCGCCCGCCGCTCCAGGGCGGCTCCCACTGGACCTTGGGCGACCTGCCGAACTCGCCGCTCCACCACACGATCGTGCGCTCGAGGAGCCCGCGCTCGGCGAGGTCGGAGAGCAGCGTCGCCATGCCCTTGTCCATGTCGGGCAGGTTGCGGCGCATGGCCTGGAAGTGCTGCTTGTGCGTATCCCAGCCCTTGTAGTTGATCGTGACGTAGGGGACGCCGCGCTCGATGAGCCGCCGCGCGAGCAGGCAGGCCTGCCCGAACGACCTGCGGCCGTAGCGTTCTCGGAGCTCGTCCTTCTCCTGCGTGAGGTCGAACACCTTGCCGCCGTCGCCCAGGATCAGGTCGTAGGCTTCCTGCTCGCAGCGCGCGGCGGCATCGAGCTGCGCGTTCCCCTCGAGCGCGCGCGCCAGCGTGCCGAGGTTGCGGAGCAGCTCGCGGCGGCCCTTCTGCCGCTCGTCGGAGATGCCGGGCGCGACGACGCCCTCGACCACGAACCGCGCCTGGGCGGGGTCGCCGCCCGTGGCGAAGGGCTTGTACTTGTTCCCGAGGAAGCCGGCCTCCGAGAAGCGCCCCTGGGGCTCGGTCACGACGATGTAGGGCGGGACGAGCCCACGGTAGCCGGCATCGTAGCCCCGGAAAAGCGAGACCACGGCGCCGGCGGACGGGTACACGATCCTGTCGCCCGGCATGCGCCCTGTCTGGACCATGTACGCCGCCGTCTCGTGGGCGTTCACGCCGTGGGTCATGCTGCGGATGATCGCGTACTTGTCGGCCTGCGCGGCAAGGAGCGGCAGCAGCTCGCCGACCATGATGCCGTCGACGTTGGTGCGTATGGGCTTGTCGAGCGGGCCCGTGTAGTCGGGGCCGGCCCCGGGCTTGGGGTCGAAGGTGTCGAGGTGCGACGGCCCGCCCCACATCCAGATCTGGATGACGGACGAGGCCCTGGCCGGCTGCGCCGCGGCGATGGCGCGCGGGCCGAAGCGATCGGCGAGCGCGAGGCCGGCCGCGCCCAGGAGCCCGCGTCGCATCGCCT
>JBFZCA010000189.1:0-9095 GCA_041308205.1 Planctomycetota bacterium
GCGGACGAGGGCAGGGCGGCGGGCGCGGCGGCCAGAGAGCCGGTCTCGGCGGCGGTCCCGCCGCCGCCGGACCCGGCGGCCTCTGCGTGTGTCCCCAGTGCGGATTCAGGCAACCGCACGAACGCGGCGCGCCCTGCGCCGAGCGGGCATGCCCGAGGTGCGGGGCCGCCATGGCGCGCAATTGACGATCGATCCCCACGAAAGGAGGATACGACAATGCCGAGAGGAGATGGAACAGGACCCATGGGAGCCGGTCCCATGACCGGACGAGCGGCCGGCTACTGCGCAGGCTTCGGACTGCCGGGCTACGCGAATCCCGCGCCCGGCCGCGGTTTCGGCCTCGGAAGAGGCTTTCGCGGCCGAGGCTTCGGGGGCGGAGGCCGCGGGCGGCGTAACATGTTCTACGCAACCGGCCTGCCGGGCTGGATGCGGTACGGCGCCGCCGCGCCGCTGCCGTACGCGGCGCCATATGCGAAGCCCGACCCCGAGCTCGAGAAGCAGGCGCTCAGGAACCACGCCGAGGCCCTGGCCGCGGAGCTCGAGTCGGTCAAGAAGCGTCTCTCGGACATCGAGGCCGGAGCCGCGGAGTGACCACGGCAGCGGCCGCGCCGCCCGCCGGCGCGCCCACACACTCTTGACAGGAAAGGAAACGACCGTATATGGAACAGCAGGCACGACTTCCTCTCATCGGCGAGAAAGCTCCGTCGTTCAAGGCGGAGAGCACGCAGGGGCCGATCGCCTTCCCCGATCAGTTCAAGGGAAGCTGGGTGGTCTTCTTCTCCCACCCCGCCGACTTCACGCCGGTCTGCACGACCGAGTTCATGACCTTCGCCTCCATGCAGCCCGAGTTCGAGAAGCTCAACTGCAAGCTCCTCGGCCTCTCCATCGACAGCACGTACAGCCACATCGCCTGGCTGAGGACCATCCGCGAGAAGATCCAGTTCAAGGGCATGAAGGACATCGAGGTGACGTTCCCGGTCATAAGCGACCTGACGATGGAGGTGTCCAAGGCATTCGGCATGCTCCAGCCCGCGGCCAGCACGACCCAGGCCGTGCGCGCGGTCTTCATCATCGATCCGGAGGCGGTCGTGCGCGCCATCCTGTACTATCCCCTGAGCAACGGACGCAACATGGACGAGGTCAAGCGCCTGCTCACGGCCATGCAGCTCTCCGACAAGCACAAGGTCGCCACGCCCGCCAACTGGCAGCCGGGGGACGAGGTCATCGTGCCTCCTCCGGGGTCCTGCGGCACGGCGAAGGAGCGGGTCCAGAAGCCGGCGGCCGACACGAGGGTCCTGGACTGGTTCATGGTGCTCAAGAAGTGCCCGAACTGAGTGCTCGGGCGGAAGGAAGGAAACGGTGAAAATTGTCTTCTCGACCTCGGGCGACGGGCTCGAAGCCCCGCTCGACAGCCGCTTCGGCCGGGCGCCGAAGTTCCTGGCGTACGATCTTGAGACCGACACATTCGAGATCGCCGACAATCTCCAGAACCTGCAGGCGGCCCAGGGAGCGGGAATCCAGGCGGCGTCGACCGTGGTTCGCCTCGGGGCCGGCGGCGTGGTGACCGGCCACTGCGGCCCGAAGGCCTTCCGCGTCCTTGCCGCCGCCGGCGTGAAGGTCTACCAGTGCGATGCGCCGACCGTGGCCGCGGCGCTCGAGCTCTATCGCGCGGGAAAGCTCGCCGAGGCCCGGAACGCGGATGTCGAGGGGCACTGGGCATGAGCGACGCCGCCATCACGTACCGCCCGATCGGCGTCATCCGGAGCGAGCACACCGCCGCGGACCGGACGCCCATCCAGCCCGTGTACGCCGGCGGCTGCACGGGGCGCGTCGAGGTCTTCCCCGAGTTCGCGGAGGGCCTGCGCGACCTGGAGGGCTTCTCGCACATCTACCTCATCTATCACTTCCACATGGGCGGGCCGCCCCGGCTCGCCGTCAAGCCTTTTCTTCAGGATATCGAGCGGGGAGTCTTCGCAACGCGCGCCCCTTGCCGTCCCAACGCCATCGGCATGAGCATCGTGCGGCTGGCCGGCCGCGAGGGGAACGTCCTCTTCGTCGAGGATGTTGACATCCTGGACGGCTCTCCGCTCCTCGACATCAAACCCTACACGGCCCGATTCGACCGCATCGAGGCCACGCGCAACGGCTGGCAGGACGAGGTCGACGACGCGACGGCCGGAAAGAGAGGAAGGCGTTGCTCCAGGGAATAACGAACGCATCGGCCGGCCGCAGCGCCCCGACGCCGGAGGCGCCATGATCGCCGCCATAGCCTCGGGCAAGGGGGGAACCGGCAAGACGACCCTCGCCGTGAACCTGGCCCGGGTGTTCGGCTCGGACGTGCAGCTCCTCGACTGCGATGTCGAGGAACCGAACGCCCACCTCTTTCTTGCGGGCGACGCGGGCGAGGAGTCGATCGTCACCATTCCGATCCCGGAAGTCGACGCGCGCCTGTGCGACGGGTGCGGCGAATGCGGCAGGTTCTGCCGGTACAGCGCCATCGTCGCGGCCGGCGCCGCGCCGCTCGTCTTTCCCGACATGTGCCACGGCTGCGGCGGGTGCGCGTACGTGTGCCCGCAGAAAGCGATCCGCGAGGTCCCGAAGCGCATCGGCGTCATCGAGACGTTTCGGTCGGGGCACATCGCCCTCGTCCACGGCCGCCTCGACATCGGCGTCGCCATGGCGCCGCCGCTCATCCGCGCCGTGAAGGCACGCCGGCAGAACGGCGCGCCGGCGATCATCGACGCCCCGCCGGGCACCTCGTGCCCGGTGATCGCGGCGGTGCGGGGCGCCGACGTCGTCGTGCTCATCACCGAGCCGACGCCCTTCGGCCTCCATGACCTGCGGCTCGCCGTCGACCTCGTCCGCGAGCTTCGCATCCCCTTCGGCGTCGTCGTCAACCGCGCCGGCATCGGCGATGACCGCGTGCACGCCTTCTGCGCGCGAGAGAGGATCCCTCTGCTGCTCGAGATCCCGGATGACCGGCGGATCGCGGAGGCCTACGCCCGGGGGAAGCTGATCGTCGAGGCGCTGCCCGAGTATCGCGCACACTTCGAGAGCCTGCGCGAGAAGATCGCGCGCATGGAGAGCGAGGACTCCGAATGACGCGGGAGCTCGTCGTCATCAGCGGCAAGGGCGGCACGGGCAAGACCAGCCTGGCCGCATCGTTCGCCGTGCTGGCCGACCGTCCGGTGATCGCCGACTGCGACGTCGATGCGGCGGACCTGCACCTCGTCCTGTCGCCGCGCGTGCGCGAACGCCACGAGTTCCGGAGCGGGTACGAGGCCATCCTGCGCCGGGAGCGCTGCATCGGGTGCGGCGCCTGCCTGGCGTTCTGCCGATTCGGCGCGGTGCGCATGACAACGGAAGAGGATCTGCGTTCCGCACGCGATGCGCCGGCGGATTGCGACCATTGCGACTACTGCCGGCGCTCGTGCTCCACGAGGACCAACGCCCTCATCCGGGAGATGGCCGCGACGATCGGCGGCGCGCAACCCGCCGTCTACGCCATCGATCCCACCGCGTGCGAGGGCTGCGGAGTCTGCGCCTGCGTCTGCCCCGCGAACGCCATCGAGCTTCGCGAGCGTCTCTGCGGCGAGTGGATGGTGTCGGACACCCGCTGCGGCCCCATGGTCCATGCCCGCCTGGGCGTCGCGGCCGAGAATTCGGGCAAGCTGGTCTCCACGGTCCGGCGGGAAGCCCGCCGCATCGCCGAGGAGCAGCGCCGTCCTCTGGTCATCGTCGACGGCCCGCCGGGGATCGGCTGCCCCGTGATCGCATCGCTTGCCGGCGCGTCGCTGGCGCTGATCGTCACGGAACCCACGGTGTCGGGCGAGCACGACATGGCGCGCGTCCTCTCCCTGACGGCGCACTTCCGCATCCCGGCGGCGGTGTGCGTCAACAAGTGGGACCTCGCGCCGGATGCGGCCGACCGCATCGAGGACCGGGCCCTGAAAGCGGGCGCGCGGATCGCCGGCCGCGTACGGTACGACGGCGCCGTGACGTCCGCCCAGATGCAGGAACGCGCGGTCGTCGAGACCGACGCCGCGAGCGTCGAGGATATCCGCAGCGTCTGGAGCAATCTGAGCGCGTAGGAGGCGCACGACGCGATGGAATGCACGGATCGGGAAGGGTTCTCCGACACGGCACGGCTGCTCGCGGCGGATCCGCGCAACTACGGGCCGCTCGATGACTTCGACGGCCGTGCGCGCATCACCGGGCCCTGCGGGGACACCATGGAGTTCTGGCTGTCGGCCAGGGACGGGATCGTGGAGCGGATGTCGTTCACGACCGACGGCTGCGGCCCTTCGCGCGCGTGCGGGAGCGTCGCGACCGGACTGGCCGAGGGCAGGCGCGTCGAGGACGCGGCCGGACTCACGCAGCGGGACATCCTCGACGCGCTCGGCGGGATTCCGCCCGAGTTCGAGCATTGCGCCCTCCTGGCAGCAACGGTCGTCAAGGCGGCGTGCGAGGACTATCGGGCGCGGCGCGCCCGCGCCGATGCCGAGCCGCGCCCGGCGCGGACGTCGTGCGGCTCGTGCAAGAGCACCGACTGCTCGGCCGCACAACGCGCCGAGAACGAGACCGACGAGGAGTTCGAGGACCGCCGGCAGCTCGCATCGCGGCTCTGCCGGATCCGGCGCAAGCTGATCGTCCTGTCGGGCAAGGGAGGCGTCGGCAAGAGCACGGTGGCCGTGAACCTGGCAACGGCGCTCGTGCTGTCGGGAAAGCAGGTGGGGCTGCTCGACGTCGACGTTCACGGCCCGAGCATTCCGACAATGCTCGGCCTGGAGCAGGAACGGATCCTGAACTGCGAGGACGGAATTCTCCCCATCGACCTGGGCGCGATGAAGGTCATGTCGCTGGGCTTGCTGCTCCCGGACCAGGATGACGCGGTGATCTGGCGCGGGCCGATGAAGATGGCGGTCATCAAGCAGTTCCTGAAGGATGTGGTCTGGGGAGACCTCGACTATCTGATCATCGACTCGCCGCCCGGGACCGGGGACGAGCCGCTGTCCGTCTGCCAGCTCATCGACCGCGTTGACGGCGCGGTGATCGTCACGACCCCCCAGAAGGTGGCGGCGGTCGACGTGCGCAAGTCCGTCACGTTCTGCCGCCGGCTCGATGTGCCGATTCTCGGCATCATCGAGAACATGAGCGGGTTCGCGTGCCCGAAGTGCGGCGAGGTGACACCCATTCTGCGTGCGGGCGGCGGCCGGCGCATCGCCCAGGACATGGGCGTACCGTTCCTGGGCTCGATTCCCATGGACCCGAAGATCGCGGAAGCGTGCGACGGAGGCCGGGCCTTCGTGACGCAGTACGCCGAGACCGCCGCCGCGAAGATCATGCGGAGCATTCTCGATCCCATCGCCGCGCAGCACGACGCCGAGGATCGTACCGCCGCGGCGCGCCCCCGAGACGACAAGGAGAACAGGTAGATGAAGATCGCAATCCCCCTGGCAGACGGCAGGCTGTGCATGCATTTCGGCCACTGCGAGCATTTCGCCCTCATCGATGCCGATGCCGCCGAGAAGAAGATCCTTGCGCGGCAGGACGTCGAGGCGCCCCCCCACCAGCCGGGCATGCTGCCGGGCTGGCTCGCGGAGCGCGGCGCCACGGTCATCATCGCGGGCGGCATGGGCGGGCGCGCGCAGGCGCTGTTCGCCGAGCGCGGCATCGCGGTGGTCGTGGGAGCGCCGGCCGAGACGCCGGAGAAGCTGGTCTCCGATTACCTCGCGGGAACGCTCGAGTCAGGCAGCAACCTCTGCGACCACTGAGGGCGCCGCGCGCCCGCACGGCGCCCGAGCGTCCCGGCGCGCGCCGGCGGTTTCTCGTTCCGGTCGATCCGCCGTGCGGTTACAATGATGTGACCGCAACGGCGCGCATCGCGCGGGAAGGAGACACCGCCATGCTTACACACCGCATCGTCGTTCTCGCGTGGGCGGCGCTCGTCCTCGTCGGCTCGTGCACCGGGAACGCGCACGCCGCCGCGGCGAAGTCGAAGTACGCCGAGGACCTCGGCGCCTTCTTCGCCGAGCTCGACAAGACCTACCCGTTCTTCGACCTCAAGGGCATCCGGAAGGGCTGGGCCCCGTTCAAGGCGCAGCTCGAGAGGCGGGCCAGGGCCTGCGCGTCCGACACGCAGTTCCTGTCGCTCGTGCGCGACACGATCGACTACCTGCGCGACGGCCACATGGGCATCGTCAAGACCGATGTCGCGCCGCCTCCCGCGGAGCCGGAGTGGTATCCCGGCGTCAGCTTCATGCCGGCCGCGGGAAACCGCGTCATCGTCATGGCGGCGCCCGAGAACCTCCGCGCGCAGCTCCCGCCGGGCACCGTCGTCGCGCAGATCGACGGCAAGCCCGCGCACGCGTACCTCGAGGCCAGGACGCAGGCGGCGTGGGAGAAGGGCGGGAGCTTCTCGAGCCGCCAGCGCGCGCGGCTCTTCGAGTACCGGATCGCGCTTCGCGGAAAGAAGGGCGAGCGGCACAAGCTCGCCGTGCTCTCGGGCAAGAAGTCCGCGGCGGTGGAGGTCGCCTGCATCCACGAGGCCCGCGGCTGGCCCCATACGTACGCCATGCCCTCGAATCTGACCCCTCACGGCAGGTCGGTGCACTACGGGAAGCTCCCGAGCGGCGCGGGCTACCTGTACCTCCGGAACATTGACGGCGACACCGAGCCGGGCATCGCGGCCGCGGTCGCGGCGCACGCGGATGCGAAGGGCTGGATCGTCGACCTGCGCGGCAACGGCGGCGGCGGGTACGACCAGGCGCTGCTCAAGCGGCTCGAGAGCCTGCCCCGGCCGGTCGTCGCGCTGATCGACGCGGGCTGCGTCTCCGCGGGCGAGACGTTCGCGCGCGACCTGGTCTCGATCTGCAAGGCGACGCTCATGGGCCAGACGACGGCTGGCGCATCGAGCTCCAAGCGGCAGTGGACGTTCCCGAGCGGCATCGCCACGCTCTCGCTTCCCGTCCGCAGCCGCCAGGGGCTCGGCTCGCAGATCGAGTTCAACGGCGTAAAGCCGCACGTCGAGGTGTTCGCCGTCCCCGAGGAGGTCCAGAAGGGCCTGAACTCGGAGATCCTGCGCGCCGAAGAGTCCATCGTGAAGGACCGCCCGCCCTCCCCCGGGACTCGCTATCGCGTCCTGTACAGCGCGAGGATGTAGGTCCGCCACTCCTCCTCTATCTTCTTCCAGTTGAGGGGCAGCAGGAGCTTCGCGCACGCCTCCTCGGACGACACGCCCCGCCGAAGCGCCTGGAAGTAGTTGTTGAGCGCCGGGCGGTATTTCCCCTTCTCGAAGTGCACGAAGAAGTGGCACAGGCCCCAGGCCATGGCGTAGTTGTCGGGCAGGGACTGCGGATCCCTGAACTCCTCGTCGGTGATGGCGACGAATTCCGACAGGGGCGGCGGCGAGCCCTTCTCGAGCATCGTCGCGAGGCGCCGGAGTCGAAGGCTCGGCGCGCCGATCCTGAAGCCGTCCTTCTCCAGCGTCGCGGTCTCGAAGTACGAGGCCATGCCCTCGTTGAACCACAGGGGAGGCTTCTCGACGAGAAGGTGAAGGTACTGGTGAAAGCCCTCGTGGAGCAGCACCATCTGCGTGATCGTGGGATTGACATGATCGAACAGGAAGAGGTTCCGGCTCGAAGGATAGTAGAACCCGAGAACCTGCTCGGGCGCGCCGAACTTGACGAATTCCTCCCGCGTCTTGAACACGACGATCATCGACGCCTGCGACGCGTCCACATTCCCCGGAAAGACCTTGGCATACATCGCGTACATCGCGTCGCCGAGCCGCGCATAGCGCTCCGCCTGGGCGTCGCTCACGTTCGTGACCACGCGGTAGTGCTCGCTCGCCTTCCTGAAGACGGTCTCCCACGCGGGCATCAGCCCTTGCAGGCGCAGCTCGGGCGTCATCGGCCCCACGTCGCCGATGCCCTCGAGGTACTGCCGCATGAGCGCTTCCGTGGCTTCGGACGAATCCAGGGCCAGGTCGCCGCTCAAGGCCTTGTCGCACCAGGCCAGGTTCAGCCGCCCCGTCACCGAGAGCCGGCGCAGGACGAAATCGCCGTTGAACGCGATCTGGCCGGACTTGTACGTCTTGTCCTTCGTCTTGATGATGACGCGCTTGTCGAGCTTCATCTCGAGCGTCTCGCCCTTTCTCGAGATATCGATCGAGTACGACTTGCGCTGCCACGTGCCGATGGATCCTTGATAGATCAGATCGGGCTCTCGGCCCCGCCGGTATTTTCCGACGCCGTTCCAGCTTCGGCTCGCGCCGGTGTCATCCTTGACGCCGAAGAGAAACACGTAGCCCTCGTCCGCGGTCGGGTCCAGGAACACGAACACCTGGCACGGGCCTCCGCCCGCATCGATCTTCATGGCGAGCGTGATGTCGCCCTCAAAGCGGCCCTTGTGCGCCACCAGGATCTTCTCGTCGAGCGCGAGGCCCTCCTTGGGCCGCTTCGGGGGAACGTAGTCCGAAAAATCCTCGAACTGCAGAGGATCCGAGAAATCGTACACGAGCCCGATGCTTCCGGTCTTGTCGGCCTGCACCAGCTTCCCGTTGAAGAGCTGCGCAAAATCCTCTCTGCTGAGCTTGCGCTCCGCGCCCGCGCACACGGCGGCGGCGAGCACGGCGGCGAGAACGCCGCATCGCGCCGCGCTCCGCGGCGGCCGCCCGCCCGTGTCGCACGGCAATCTCTCGACCCCGGCGCCTCTCCGGCGGCACCCTTCCATCGCTCGAATCGCTGCGACTGTCATGGCCCTCTCCTCACGGAAATCCGGTCCGTCGCGCGAGGGACGCCCTCTCGCATTCTCATGCATGATCCTATACGCGCCTGAAGGCGCAGTCAATGTGGCGATGGCATGCGCCGGCCCCGTTCGGCGCGGTGCTCCGGCGATCCGGCCGGCGGTGTACAATGCACTCGGCTGGGCTGCGGGCGCGGCCCCCGGCAGAAGGAGAACCGACGATGACGCGGACGCGGCTGATCGTGACTCTGGCGGCGTTGCTCGGCGCGGCGCATTCGGCCCGTGCAGCCGCGCCGGCGCCGGGAGAGCTGGCCCTGGCGCGCGAATGGATCGGCGCGCATTTCGCCGGG
>JBFZCA010000190.1:0-5579 GCA_041308205.1 Planctomycetota bacterium
AAACGCGCAACGGCTCGTCGCGCGCCGCGCGGCGAGATTGCGCGAAGATCGTGTGTCATCGGCATGGCGGCATCCTCTCCCGGGGCCGCGCGGGCGCCCGCGCCTTCCCGGCGCACGGGAGCTCCTTGAGCCGGGCGCATGCGCCCGACCTCAAGGTAACCGTTTTCCGCCGCGGTTGCACGCCTCGGAGCGGGCGCGCGGAAGATGGCGGCGCCCGCGCCGGCTTTCTCGGGAACTTCGTCGAACGGACCCGGTCTCTCTGGTACGATGCACGTGCTTCGGGCGCGGCGGCGGCCCGGCGGCCTCCGTCCGTCCCGAGCGATCGATCGCGCGAGGTGTGCCATGAGACGATGCCCATTCGTGTGCGTGATGCTGGCGGCGGCGGCGCTTGCGAGCGCGTCCTTCGGGGCGCCGGAGGATCGCGCGGAGAAATGGAAGGCGGTCGAGGAAGCGCGGAAGAAGGGCCTCCCCAAGACCGCGATCGAGCATCTCGGGCAGATCTTCGATGCGGCGCTCGAGGAGAAGGCCTACCCGGAGGCCGTCAAGGCGGTCGCGTTCAGGATCGTGTTCGAGAGCCGGATCGAGGGCGACGGCGCCGCGGAATGCATCCGGCGCATGCAGGCGGCGCTCGCCGCGGCGCCCGCCGAGATGCTGCCCGCGATGCACACGCTGCTTGCCCACTGGTTCTGGCAGTACTACGAGCAGAACCGGTGGGAGTTCCTCCAGCGCACTCAGACGGCCGCGCCCCCCGGAGAGGACTTCACGACCTGGGATCTCGCGCGCATCTTCGCCGAGATCGATCGCTGGTTCGCGCGCGCCCTCGCATCGGCCGAGGCGCTCAAGCGCATTCCGATCGGGCAGTACGACGCGCTTCTCGAGAAGGGCACGATGCCGGACTCCTACCGGCCGACGCTCTACGACTTCATCGCGCACGAGGCGCTTGCCTTCTACACATCGGCCGAGCAGGCCGGCGCGAAGAGCGAGGACGCCTTCGAGCTCTCGGCCGCAAGTCCCATCCTCGGCTCGACCGAGGAGTTCATGGGCTGGAAGGTCGCGACGGCCGACACGGACGCTCCCGAGGTCAAGGCGATCGCGCTCTACCAGGAGCTTCTGCGCTTTCACAGGGATGGTCCGGACCGGACGGCGTTCCTCGATGTGGACCTCGCGAGATTGCGCTTCGGCTACCGCGACGCGGCCGGAGAGGAGAAGGCGGCGCGTTACAAGGCGGCGCTGCGGCGCTTCGCCGGCGCCGCTGCGCGCCACGAGCTTTCGTCGCTCGCGCTGCACGCGCTGGCCCAGGTCCTGTACGTCGAGGACGCGCTCGTCGAGGCGCATCGCGCGGCGAGCGAGGGCAGGAACCGCTTCCCGGAGTCCCCGGGCGGGAAGCTCTGCGGGAACCTGATCGGCGCCATCGAGCGGAAGTCGCTCGCGGCCGACGTCGAGCGCGTGTGGATCGCGCCTTTCCCGAAGATCGCGGTGCGCTACCGCAACCTCGCCAGGGTCCACTTCCGTGTCGTGAGACAGGACTGGACGGCGTCGGTCGAGGCGAAGCGGTTCCTGGGCCGGATGAACGGCGGACGGCTCGAACCCAAGGAGCGCGCCGAGATTCTCGCCGCGCCGCCCGTCCTCGCGTGGTCGGCCGATGTGCCGCCGGCGCCCGATTTCCGCGAACGCGTCCAGGAAATCCAGCCGCCCGAGGATCTCGGGCCGGGGTGGTATTTCCTCATCTTGAGCGCCTCCCCCGACTTCGGCAAGGACGACAACGAGGTCTCCTTCACGGAGTTCTGGGTCAGCGAGCTTGCGCTCGTCCTTCGCACGGAGAGCCGCGACGGCGTCATCGAAGGGTTCGTTCTGGATGCGAGAAGCGGCGAGCCGCTCGCGGGCGCCGAGGCGCGCGCCTGGCGGCCGACGCAGGAGCACGGCGTGAGGGGCGCGTGGGAGTCTCTCAACTCCAAGACGACCGGCGAGGACGGCCTCTTCCGGTGGGAGAACGTCCGGGCAAGAACATACATGGTCCACGTTCGGCGGGGGGCGCAGGAGCTTGCCGGCGACGAAGGACTCTCCATCTCGCGCTACGCCCGCCAGGAGAGGCCCGAGAGCCGCACGGTCTTCTTCACCGACCGCCGGCTCTACCGCCCCGGCCAGACGATCAGGTACAAGGCGCTGTGCACGGAGGTCGAGCGGAGCAAGGACAGGTACCGGGTGCTGCCCGGGCAGCAGGTGATAGTGGTGTTTCGCGATGCGAACGGCAAGGAGATCGACCGCCGGACGCTTCGTACGAACGACGCCGGCTCCGCGAGCGGCAGCTTCGTCGCGCCGCGCGGCAGGCTGATGGGAGAGATGTCGCTCCTCGTCGAGGGCGAGCCCCGCGGCGGGACCTCGTTCCGCGTGGAAGAGTACAAGCTCCCGCGCTTCCGCGTGACGTTCGATGCGCCCGTCCAGGCCCCGAAGCTCGGCGACGAGACCACCATCATCGGCAGAGCCATCGCCTACACGGGCGCTCCCATCGACGGGGCGAAGGTGAGCTTCCGCGTGGCGAGGAGGATCAGGTATCCCGCCTGGTGGGGCTGGTGCTATTGGGATCGCGACTATCCCGAGTCCGAGGTGCGCGAGATCGCCCACGGGACGGCAACGACCGCGGCCGACGGTTCGTTCGCGGTCAAGTTCACGGCGCTGCCCGACCTCGCCGTGGCGGAGAAGGAGGAGCCGATCTTCCGCTTCGAGGTCAACGCCGATGTGACGGACAACGCCGGCGAGACGCGCTCGGGCGAGAAGGTCGTGAGCGTGGGGTACACGGCGCTCGCCGCGACGCTCGAAGCCGGCGAATGGCAGGTCGACGCCGCGCCCGTCGAGATCGCGATCCGGACGGAGATGCTCGATGACACGGGGATCGGCGCCGAAGGCGTCGTCAAGGTCCATCGCCTGACGCCGCCTTCAGCCGTGGCGCCGGCGCCGCTCGGGCCGGCGCGCAATCGCTGGTACTGGGATCACGGCGCGACGTCCCGCGCCCGGAGGCCCGTGGACCGTTCCACCCCGGACTCCTGGCCGCTCGGCGAGGTCGCGGCGGAGCGCGGGTTCACGACGGATGCCGCCGGCAAGGCGACGCTGGCGTTCAACCTGCCCGCGGGCGCGTATCGCGCGGTTCTCTCGACGCAGGACCGCTTCGGAAAGCCCGTCACGGCGCTGTGCCCGATCGAGGTGCTCGCCCTCCATGCCGAGAAGCTCGCCATCAAGGTTCCCGACCACCTGGCCGCCCCCAGGTGGAAGGTCGAGCCGGGCGAGGAGTTCACGGCGGTGTGGGGAAGCGGGTACGACAGGGCGCGCGCGTACATCGAGATCGAGCACCGCGGGAAGGTGCTCCAGAAGTACTGGACCGATCCTGTGCGGACGCAGGTCCGGATTTCGCAGCCGGTGACGGAGTCCATGCGCGGCGGGTTCACGCTGCGAACGACCATGGTGCGCGAGAATCGCGCCTATCTGCATTCCGAGCGCGTCGAAGTCCCGTGGAGCAACAAGGACCTCACGATCACGTGGGAGCGCTTCGTGTCGAAGCTCGCGCCCGGGCAGAAGGAGACATGGACTGCGGTTATCGCCGGCCCGAACGCGACGCGCGTCGCGGCCGAGATGGTGGCCGGGCTCTACGACGCTTCGCTCGACGCGTACCTGCCCCACGCATGGCCTGCCGATCTGGACGTGTTTCGCCGCGATGGGTCGGAGTTCCAAACCGATTTCCAGAACTGCCTGAACGGGACGATGCTCCTGGCGGGCGAATGGGCGCGGAAGTCGGCGCGCGTCGAGACCACGTACCGCGCCTTCCCGGCGCTCATACAGGGCGAGGTGATGCGGCAGGTTACAAAGAGTTACCTGTTCGATGGGGCAAGGGGAGCGACCTTGGGAGGGAATCCACCCGCCGCTGCGGCCATGTCCGAGGGAGCCGATGGAGCCGCCGAGCTCTCCGCAGAGCCGGCCTCTCCGGCCTTTGGGGTTTCTGCCGGCGAGGCGGAGGAGCCGTCCTCGGCCAAGCCGCCCGACCTCGGCGCCGTCGCCGCGCGCGCGAATCTCCAGGAGACGGCGTTCTTCTTCCCGCACCTCGTCGCCGGCCAGGACGGCACGGTGCGCATGGAGTTCACGATGCCGGAAGCCCTCACCGAGTGGCGCTTCATGGGCTTCGCGCACACCGAGACGCTCGCGTCGGGGTACCTCGAAGCCCGCGCCGTGACATCGAAGGACATCATGGTCCAGCCCAACGCGCCGCGCTTCCTCAGGGAGGGCGACGCGCTCGAATTCACGGTCAAGGTCACGAACATGTCTGGCGCTCCGCAAGCAGGCAGCGTGCGCCTGACCTTGAGCGACGCCCGGACGAACGAGAGCATGGACAAGGCCCTCGGCAACCTCGCGACCGATCTCGCCTTCCAGGTCCCCGCGCACGAATCGCGCTCCTACGCCTGGCGGCTCTCCGTGCCGGACGGCATGGGGTTCCTGGTCTACAAGGCGGTGGGATCGACGGGCGCGCTCTCCGACGGCGAGGAGGGCTTCCTCCCCGTCCTGCCGCGGCGCGTGCTCGTCACCGAGTCGCTGCCGCTCGCCGTGCGCGGCCCGGCCGAGAAGTCCTTCGACTTCGCGCGCCTGCGGCAGTCGGGCACGTCCGACTCCCTCAGACACCAGTCGCTGAACGTCCAGATGGTGTCGAACCCCGCCTGGTACGCGGTGATGTCCCTTCCCTACCTCATGGAGTTCCCGCACGAGTGCATGGAGCAGGTCTTCAACCGGTACTACGCCAACGCGCTTGCCCGGCACATCGCGGCGCGCGACCCCAAGATCAGGCGGGTGTTCGAGCAGTGGAAGGGAACCGATGCGCTCGAGAGCCCGCTTGCGAAGAACCAGGACCTGAAGGCGGTCATGCTCGAGGAGACGCCGTGGGTGCGGGACGCGGCGCGCGAGAGCGAGGCGCGGCGCAACGTCGGGATTCTCTTCGACGCCAACCGCCTCCAGGACGAATCCGACCGCGCGTTCCGAAAGCTCGCCGAGGGGCAACACGACGACGGCGCCTGGCCGTGGTTCCCGGGCGGCCGCGGCAACGACTACATCACGCTCTACATAGCGGCCGGCTTCGGCAGGCTGCGCCACCTGGGCGTCGACTGCAATATCTCGCCCGCGTTCAAGGCCATCGCCAGGCTCGACGACTGGATCCACAAGGAATACCGCAGGATTCTGAAAGACGGCCGGAAGGACCGCGCCAACCTCTCCTCGACGATCGCGCTCTATCTCTACGCGCGCACGTTCTTCCTGAAGGAGCGGGCCGTCGCCAAGGAGCACCGGGATGCGTTCGACTACTTTGTCGCGCAGGCCGAGGCGCACTGGGTCGAGGCCGTCGATCGGCAGTCGCAGGGGCATCTCGCGCTCGCGCTCGCGCGCCTGGGAAAGGCGGAGGCCGCGGCCGCGATTCTGCGCTCGCTCAAGGAACGCGCGGTGAGCGACCCGCTCCTCGGGATGCACTGGCGCGATGCCGAGCGTTCGTGGTGGTGGTACCGGGCGCCCATCGAGACCCAGGCCGTGATGATCGAGGCCTTCCAGGAGGT
>JBFZCA010000191.1:0-4812 GCA_041308205.1 Planctomycetota bacterium
CGCACGCCGCCCGCCACACGGCGCCGCGCGGAGCCTCCGGCGACGCGGTCATGGGCGCCCCTCCGCGGCGGGCGGGCCGCCGATCAGCCTGAGCCGCAGGCCACCCGGGAGCGCCAGCACGAGGAAACGCTCGCGCCTGGGCCCCGTCGAGGCCTCGCACGGCGTGATCTCCTCGTCCTCCAGCCTGAGCGCGTAGTAGTCGAAGTCCGCGACCCTGAGCGCGATCTCGCAGCCGGCGTGCGACTCCTGTTCCCCCGCCGCGACGCAGAGCTCGATGCCCTGGAAGGCGAACGCGCGCGCCCCGTCGGCCTTGCGGACGGCGGGCGCGAACCCGAGCACGCGCGAGATGAAGGCCGCCAGGTCGTCCGCGGCGCGCGACGCGATCGTGACCGTGCACGCGCGCGGAATGGGCGGCGGGAGATCGAAGCGGAACTGCCGGACGCGCTCCAGGATCTCCTTCTCGGTGCTTTGAATGCGGCGCAGGTTGGTGAACTTCTCGCGCTCGGCCGCGAACTCCGTCAGGCGCGCCTTCCCCTGCGCGCGGGCAAACGACTTGCAGAGGTTGCCGTAGCTCCTGATCTCCCGCCTGACGAGCGGGTCGTTCCACAGGCAGCGGAGGTACCTGAGCCCGTGCGGCACGGCCTGCCAGCGCGGCCGCGCCGCGCGCACGTACTCGCGCGCCGCGTCGGCCGTGCCGCACGGTCCGGGGACGGCCATGGCATCGGCCGCGACCTCCATGCCGAGGAGCAACGGCGCGATGTGCAGGTTCCCGAAGAACGCCTCTCTGAGGGCGGCGACGGACTCCTCGGCCGAGCCGCGCGTGAAAAGCTCGAGGCCGCGGTCGAACAGCTCGCGGGGGTCGGTGTCGCCCAGGGACGCGTCGCTCGGGATTTCCATGGCGGTTGTATTGTACGGGCCCTTTGCGGCCGAGACCAGCGCGCGGCCTTCGCTACTTCGGCTCGCTCCTGAACAGCATCTGTACGTCGCGCATGAGCACGTAGCTGATCTGCGGGTCATCGAGCGGGCCCGTCACGTGGAAGGCCGCGATGTTGTCGATGATGCGGCGCAGGAACGGCGAGACGAGCGGAATCTGGGGCAGGCCGAACGAGGGCAGCGACAGGAAGAGGTCGCAGTTCAGGCCGAAGTCGACCGACCCGAAGCCGCGCAGCGTCATGACGTCGCTCTCCATGGCGATCGAGCTCCCGTCCGGCGCCACGAACTTCCCGTGCTCGATGCGGAAGCGCGCATCGACGAGGTGGAAGTACGCGTCCTTGATGCGCTGGACGCTGAGCACGTCGCGGAACATGCTGATGAAGAGGGGCAGCTTGAGGAGGTTCGCCTCCTTGATCTGCCCGCGGCCCTGCCCCGTGAAGCTGGCGACGTCCGGGATCGTGCCCCGGAAGAAGGCGTGCACCGAGGCGGTGCCCGTCGCCTCGCCGCTCCGGAAGATGTCCTGCGATGCGCGGCTCAGGTTCAGGCCCTGGACATCGACGGCGCCGATGAGATCCTTGCGCGCGCCGACATCGGCCGTGAGGAAACCCTTGATCGCGCCCTCGTAGGCCGCGGCCTGCGCGATCCACACCTGGAAGCAGTCGCGCGCCTGCGCCTCGTCGCCGAGGCGCGCGACGAGGATGGCGCGTTCGCCGTCCTCGAGCGGCGGCGCGTCCGGCACGGCCGCGCCGGGCGCCGCGAGCGCCCTGATGAGCTCGTGCGAGGCGCCGTAGGTGCACTTCAGCACCACATCCGTGAGCCAGAGGCGGTTGAAGCGCATGCGCGCGAGCTCGATCTTGCCCGTCGCCTTGTGCGGAACGCCGGTGGCGGCGGATCCGAGAATGCTCGTCCGCCCCTGCATGTGCCGGAAGCGCATGCCCAGGTTCATGGCGGCATCCTCGGCGGCGAGATCCTCCACGAAGTAGCGCAGCGTGAAATCGTCCGGGTTCTTCCTCTTGTGGGCGTAGCCGACGGTGATGCGCGGGGCCTCGAACACGCCTTCGACCGCGAGCTCGGAGAGCAGCCTCCCCACGTGCGGCGGCAGGGCGCGGATGAACGCCGGCTCGGGCCGCAGGTTCTTGACCTGCAGCCTGAAGTCGTATCTGCGCTCGTCGGCCACGTCCTCGATCGTCCCGCGCTCGAGGCGCACGAAGAGCTCGGGCTCGTCGGTCTGCAGGTTCTCGATGCGGATGATCGAGGGCCCGATGGAGAGATGTCCGCCACGCAGGCGCAGCGGGTAGGGGAAGCGCACGTACTCCATGCGCCCCTGGATGAGATCGGCCTCGATCTCGAGGTGCATGTCCTCGTGCTCCGGCAGCCGGAGCACCGTCACCTTCGCCGCGACGCTGCCCTGGAACCCGAATTCCTCGAGCGTCCGGCGCTGCTCCTCGGGCAGCGCCCGCGCCAGGTCCCGATCCACGGGCATGTCCGAGCTCTCGAAGACGAAGGCGTACTGCGCGTGCCCGTCCTTGACCCGCCAGAAGCCCTTGCGGCACCTGATCCGCGTGCCGCCGTGGACGCCGGCCAGGTCCAGCGCCTCGATGTCGTTGTGGTTGATGATCAGCTTCCCCGTGATGCCCTCGATCGTGTAGGGGAAATGGACGTAGCACATGCGCGCATCGGTGGCCGTGAGCGTCACCGTGAGCCGTATACCGTCCTCGCCCGGGGCCCGCGCGACCACGATTTCCGCGTCGGCCATCCCCTCCAGCCGGAACTGATCCCACGCCTCGCGCGTGGCCGGCGAGAGGCAGGACCGCAGGTACTGGTCGAGCTGGACGCCGCCGGCGCGCACCACGACATCGATCCGGCCGCGTTCCTTCGGCTCGGCCTCGATCGATATGTTCACCGCCGTGGCGCCGTGCACGCCGCGGAGCGGCGATTCGGTCCGCAGGCTCCCGTCCTTGTAGATCAACGTCCCCCGGATGTCGTGGACCGAGTACGGCAGCTCGTCGTAGGCCGCGTCGACGCCGGCGAGCCGCACCTCGGCCTGCGGCGTGAGCGCGCCATCGGCCCATTTCAGCGTCACCTCGCCGCCCGCCTCGCCGCGCAGGTTGAGGCGCTTCCACACGTCGCGCACGCCCTCGGGCAGCCTCTCGACGAGGCGTTCGTCGAGCGCGATGCGGTCGACGCCCACCGTGAGCTCCCCGGGCGCGTTCCCGCGCAGCGCGAGCGAGCCCGTCGCCGTGACGGTGCCCTCGGCGATTCTGCCCTCGATCCCCGTCGGGAAACTCAGCGTCTCGCCGTCGAAGGCGATGAGGCCCTTGATATGGCGCACCTGGTAGGGCAGGTCCGGCAGGTTCGCCTGCCCGCCGAAGACGCGGCCCTCGAGGCGCAGCGCCGGGCTCTTGTCGGGCTCGAAGAGAAACTGCGCGTGCAGGTCGGCGGAGCCCGCGGGATCGTACGGCGCCACGGCGCGCCGCAGGGGCGCGGGCAGGAGCAGCAGCGTCTCGGCATTGATGGGCGCCTTGTACGCGGCGAGAGCGAGCGTGCCGCGGCGATCCGCGTGCACGCGCACGCCCTCGACCTGCACCGCGGACAGAAGCGCATGCGTCAGGACGGCGGAGACGGCCAGCCGGTCGCGCCGCGCATCGATCTGGCCCTCGATGCGCAGGCAACACCACTCCTCGAGGATCGTCTCGGCTTCGAGCTCGAGCAGCTCCGCCAGGCTCGCGCGGGCGATGCGCACCGTGGTGTTCGTGAACCGCACGCGGTCGGGACTCCCGCCCGCGCTCGGCGCGGCCGCGGGCCGCAGCACGCCCATGAAGTTCCACTGTTTCCCCGGATCGCGCTCGACCCGCACGTTGCACCCGTCGACCTCGACCAGGCTGAACGCGGCGGCGCCGCCGAGCAGGCTGCGCAGCTTGGGCACGGCCCTGATTCTCTTGATGGCGACGAGGTCCGAGGCGCCGGACTCCGGGGGGCCGGAGAGCCGGAAGTCCTCGATGATGAGCCCTTCCCCGATACGGTAGCTGACGCGCCCCATCGAGAACTTGCACTCCGGCGCGAGCGCGTCGCCGAGCGCGATGGTCACCCGATCCTCGAGCTGCGCCGAGCTCAGGTTGAAGGCCGCAATGCCCCCCAGCAGCCCCGCGAGCACGAGGAGGGCGAAGCCCGCGACGAGAAAACGCCGGAGCGCCCGGCTGCGGCGCTTACGGCGCATGGTCGTGCCTTTCCCGGCGCCTGCGCTCCGCATCGGAAACGCGCAGGTAGCGCGGCACGAGCTCGTCGGGAGCGGTGCCGCCGCGCGCGCGAAACGCCTCCGCGCCCAGGCGCGCGACAGCCTCGGCGCGCGGCTGCGACCACGAGGCGGGTCCGATGGCGAAGCCCGCGAACTTGTCGCGATAGCGCGCGGTCGCATCGCCGAAGACGACGGTCTCGGGCGGCAGATGCGACCGCAGCTCCTCCACCGTGCCCACGAAGTCGCTCATGACCGGAGCGCGCGACGGAAGGTCGAAGAGCGCGGCGTAGACCTGGCCCAGTCGCGCGTCGATGACCGGCGCCGCCGCCGCGATGCCGGCCGCATCGACGTTTTCGAGCAGCACGCGCAGGCTGTCGACCGGCACGACGGGTTTTCCGAGCGCGAAGGCGAGCGTTTTCGCCGCCGTGACCCCGACGCGGATGCCGGTGTACGACCCGGGGCCGTGATCGACGACAAGCAGATCGACATCCTCGGGCGCGCGGCCGGCCTCCTCGAGCAGCGCCGAAAGCGACGGCAGGAGATCGCGGGCGTGGGACTGAGCGGCGCCGAGCCTGGCGGTGCTGGACGCACCTTCGGGTCCGAGGAGTGCTAGCTCGCCGAACTGCGTGCTTGTCTCAAACGCA
>JBFZCA010000192.1:0-7300 GCA_041308205.1 Planctomycetota bacterium
AGGCGAGCATCGCGCACGCGAACCCGCGCCTGGCCTCCGCGATGTCCGCCGCCGCACGTTCCTCGCGCACGTTGCGCGCGACCCAGTCACAATCCTGCTCCGCGTTGCGGAAGGCGTCGACGGCGCGCGCATGCAGCGCCCGGGCTTCCTCGGCAGGCGCCGCCGTCGCGATGCCGGCACAGAGCAACAGTGTGACCGCGGAAAACCCTCGCATGCGCCTACTTCAGACCCTCCAGCAGGAACATTCGCACCGCATCGCCGCTCGCGCAGGCCTTGTCGGAGGCCGTGAACAGCGCGCGGTAGCGATGCTCCATGCCCGCGTCCGCCGCGCACGCCCGGGCCAGCGCCCGCCCCTCGGCATCCGGCTCGCCCAGGAGCCGGTGCGCAAGGGCGATCCTGAGAAGCGTGTCGGCGCGCGCCGGGACGTCGCCCTCCGGCGCCAGGGCAAGCGCGCGTTCGAGCTCCGCGATGGCCGCGCGAGGATCCCGTTCCTCGGGCAGGCCCAGGAGCAGCGCTTCGCCCAGATCGAACCTGGCGGCGAAGCCGTCGCCCGTGCCGAGCGCGCGGCCGAACGCCTCTCGGGCCGCGTCGATCATGCCGCACGCGGCATAGAGGCGTCCCAGGGCGCGCGCGCCCTCGGGCGTGCTCCCGAGCGCTCCGGCCGCTCCATCGAGACGCCTGCGCACGAGATCGCCCAGCGCGCGCGTCTCGCGCTCGACCCGCGCACGAAGGCCGTCCGCATCGACGGGCGCGGCCTGGGATCCGCGCGCCGCCGGCGGCCACGTCTTCCACGCCTCGCGGACGAGGACGAACTCGGCCTCGCCGCTGCCGAGGAGCGCGCGGGCGGGCCGCGCCTCATCCCACGCGGCGAGAAACGCCGCCCCGCGGGCGAGCGCCGTCGCCTCGACCGCCAGCCACGCCCTGCCATCGCGCGCCACGAGCGTGTCCTCGCCGAGCACGGCGGCGGCAAGGTCGGGCGGCGCAAGCCCCGTGTCCACGGCGACCAGCACGTGATCCTTGCTCACGACGATGCCGGACGGTATGCCGGCGGCTTCCAGCGCCGCGGCATACAGCACGGCGAAATCATCGCAGTCGCCCGCGCCATCGCGCAGCGTCTGCCCGGGGAAGCTCACGCGATCGAACCCCACCCGCGCCGCGACGGCCGCATCGGGCCGGTACTTGAGCCCGAGAGAAGCCAGCGCCCCGTAGATCGCGCCGGCGCGCGCGAGCGCCGGCGTCGGGATCTCGCGCTCGGGAAGCGCGCGCCACACGCCCGCAAGCAGCGCCTTCACGGCCGCATCGTCCGGATCGACGTACGCGGCGATCGCCCGCGGGTCACGCCAGTTGAAAACATTCTGGCCGTGGACGAGCACGGCGCGCGTGACTTTCCGGACCATGGCGCCGCCCGGCTCGGTGACCGCGACGCGCGCGGGAATCTCGCCGCCGGCCGCGTCGAGGATCTTCGCGGCGAGCGTCCCGAGCACCGGGATCGCGAGCTCGGCGCCCGGCGGCAGCGCGGCGACCTCCGCCTGGAAAGGCTCGAGCAGCAGGGAATCGTCCAGCGCGACCGAGACGACGAACGGACCCGCGGCCTCCTCCCCCGCGTTGCGAACGAGGATGCGCCCGAAGGGCTGGGCGGGATACCCGCGCAGGAGCGCCGCGTAGATCGGCCCGAGCTCGCAGGTCACGCGCACGTCCGCGCGCTTCCGCGCCGCGATCTCCTTGACGAGCGCTTCGGCGGTCATGCGGTAGATCGCGTCGCGCGCGCGGCGCTCGGCCTCGAGCTTCCGCGCCGGGATCGCGTCCTGAAAGTCGAGGCTGACGGCCGCGACGACCTCGGAGGTGGCGCAGCTCAGCACGCGCACCCGCGCCTCGCCGACACCCGTCCAGACGTTCTTGAGGTGAGTTTCCTCGGCGCTCGCCCGGATCGAACCCACGCAGACCAGTTCTGCGAGCACGCGCAGGCCGAGCTCCGCGGCGCCGGCCTGCCCGCCGAGCGCGCTCCTGAGCGCGGGCTGCTTGGCGTAGAGCGCCTCGATCTGGCCCGGGTCGATGATCCTGAGATCGCTGGAGCACGCGCGCAGCTCCGCGGTCAGGCGCGCGGCCGCATCCTCGGGCGGCACGCCCGCATTTTCGGTGACCGCAAGCACGACCGTGCGCGGCGCAACGATGTCCTGGAGAACGCCGCGAAGCGCGGCCACCGATATCCGCGCCTGAACCTCGGCTCGCGCGCGCCCGTCCTCCGCGCGAAGGGCGATCACCTTGACCTCCGGGACGAACGCCTCGGGCCGCGCCTCGATGCGCGTGCGGAGCGCGGGGCCGCTCTCGGCCAGGGCCTGCGGCGCCAGGTATCCGTCGAGAAACGAATGCACCGCGTCGGCGACCGCTCGGTCGACCGCCTGCCGCTCCCCCTCCTGCCCGGAGCCCGAGGCAGCGCCGCTGCCCGTCGAGAGCTCGGACGAAGCGCCGCCGTCCGGGTTCGCCGCCGCGGCTTCCGATGAAGGCGGCTGGATCCCGGGCCATGCCGGCATCAGGGCACAAAGCAGGACGATTGTTGCCGTCTGCACGATCTTCTCCTGTCCAGGAGCAGCCTGGAGCGCCGCGCCGCGGGGCCGGCGCCTGCCGCGAGCGCCACTTGGACTCTTCCGCTTACTTAGAACTACGCCTGCCGTGTCCGGGGTGTTTGGCAAGATCGTGATATGTGAATAACATTACATTCTATTGCGGGGGGATGCAGGCGCGCACGAGACACAAGCAATGGGTTGGCGAGGCGCCACGCCCGCAACGGGTGGTGGGATTACGCTCCGACTCGGCTTCTCGGGCGGGTCCCGGCGGGAGGGCGATGATCCCGACAGGGGGGCGCTACGGCGCCGCACCCATCACAATCGCGAAGTCGCACGAGACGTAGTCCGAGAGCTCCGAGATGAATGGAGAGTAGTAGCTTGCGACGGCGAAGTACCATCGCCCCGAGGTCGCGATCACGCCGGCATTGTGCAGCTCTCTGAGTGAGACCTCGGTTCCGTACCCGACAATGAAAGACGGAGCGTTCCGGACCGAGAAGACGTTCGGATTCTGCGCCGCGTACAGCAGGTAGCCCTGGACAAGCTCAGGCGGGGGATCCCACACCAGCCTGCCGAGAGCGACGACGGTGCCGGCGCGGCTCCCGCACGGGGCGAGGATGAACGTGTACCTGAAGACGCCCATGGAAGACTCTTGCGTGCTGAAGCTGACGGCGTCCCCGGCAAGGGTCGCCACCGGCGAGCTTCCTCTGAACACGTCGATGTGGGTGCCGGGTTCGGAGAGTTGCCAGGAGAAGCTGATCGCGTTGCGATTGCTGCGCCAGGAAAGACCCTCCATCAACGCGCAGCCGTAGCAGAAGCCGTCGTTGAGCGTGACGCGCGCCGAACGCGTCTCGACCACCACATCCACGCAACCTTCGAACCGGGATGGCGGGGCCGTGCATTCCAGCGTCCAGGGATCCGAGACGTCGATCTGGACGGCCAGGTAGCCCCCGAATTTCACCGTGGTGCGCGCATCGAAGCCCACGCCAGAGATGGTCACAAGCGTGCCGCCGGACGCGGGTCCGCCGCCGGGGTAGATTCCATCGATCGCCAGAACCGACGAGGACGTCGGCACCACGGGCGGCTTCGTACCGCCACTGCCGTCGCCGCCGCCGCTTCCTCCCCCGCCGCCGCCCCCGCATCCGATCATGCAGACCGACAGCAGCCCGCCGACAATCACTGCGCCACGCCCACCCACTCCTAGACCCCGCTTTTCTCTCCTTGTTCCGTGATTCTCTTGACGAAAACGGCGTCGATTGTCCGCCGTTTCGTGCCCCGGTTATCATCCGCCAAACATGGCTTCCGACGGGAAGTCCAGGAAGTCTAGTCGACGGCCGGCCGCTTGTCAAAGAGCATCACAGGAACAATTTCGGATTTTTAAAAATTCACCCTTGGGCAGGTCGAGCCGGCAACCGGGCCGGGAACCCCGGCGCGGATGGCGAGGGATGCTCCCGTTACGGAAGGTCTTCCCGCTCGCGCCCGAGCAAGACGCCGACAACCGCGTAGGCGGCGGCCATGCCCACCGCGGCCGGAACGAAGGGCGCCGAACCGAGCGGCCGCAGCGGCTCCGTTCCCTCGTGCTTCCGCGCGGGCTCTTCCGTGAAGACCGCGATGACGCGCGCGAGCGCTTCGGGAGCCTCCGCGCGGACCGACGCGCGCAGCGCACGCGCAAGCGGACACGCCCGCGTCTCTCCCAGGCGCGCCACGCGCACCAGGGTCGGGTTCAGCCTGCGCGCCGCGCCCAGGCAGCACGCGATCGGCATCCCCCGCCGCACGCAGTGGATGACAAGCGCGGCCTTCGCATCGACGTCGTCGATCGCATCGACCACGGCATCGATGCCCGGCGGCAGAAGGCCGGCGATGGTCGCGCGGCTCACGGCCGCGATCACCGCCTCGAAGACGCCGTCGGGGTTGATCGTGCGCAGGCGGGCGGCGAGAGCCTCGGCCTTCGGCATGCCGAGGGTCAGGACGGTCGCCTGCACCTGGCGGTTCAAGTTGCTCGCCTCGACCGCATCCGGATCGATCAGCGTGAGCCTCCCGACCCCGGCGCGGCACAACCCCTCGGCCGCATTCGACCCCACGCCTCCCACGCCCGCCACCGCGACATGCGCGCGCGCAAGCCGCGCCACGCCCTCGCTGCCGATCAACTTCTCGGTCCGCGACACGAACGTCTCACCCATGCGCCGCCTCGAACATCGCCTCGCAATTGCGCGCGAGCTCGGCCGCGACCGTATCGGCATCCTCCGCACGGACGCGGCACAACGCCGCGAAGACCTCCGCCAGATACGCGGGTTCGTTGCGCTCGCCGCGGTGCGGCTCGGGAGCGAGGTCGGGGCAATCGGTCTCGACGACGAGCGCCCCGAGCGGCAGCTCCCCGGCGAGGCCGCGCAACCGTGCGGCGTTGCCGTAAGTGAGCGGGCCGCCGAGGCCGAGCCGGATGCCCAGGTCGATCAGTTCCGCGGCCATCTCGCGGCTCCCGCTGAAGGCGTGGTAGATGGCGCCGCGCCGCGGAATCCCGTCGCGCCGCACGATCACGACAAGCTCCCCGAAGCGGCGGCGGCAGTGCAACAGCGCCGGAACATCGAGCTCGCGCGCGAGCGCAAGCTGGCTCCTGAAGAGGTGCGCCTGCGCGTCGTCCGCGCCGGCCTCGGCATCGAGGCCGATCTCGCCGATCGCCGCGGGCCGCAGGCGTCGCGCGGCATCCCCGACCGCCTCCGCAAGGCGTGCGGCGGCAGCCGCGGGCTCCGCGCGCGCGTCCTCGCCGGTCAGCCTGAGAGGGTGGATGCCGAGAGCCGCGATGCTCCCCGGCACGTTCGCGGCGGTCGCCGGAATGCGCGCGAAGTCGCGTTCATCGACCCCGACGAGCACCATGCGTTCGACGCCGCGGCCGCGCGCGCGCGCCGCGACCGCCGCCAGGTCCCCGGCGAAGCTCTCGTCCTGGAGGTGCGTGTGCGTGTCCCACAATCCCGCGGCCACGTCCGCCTCAGATCTTCCGCACCTTGAACTCCTTGATCTCGATGCGCATGGCGCCGAACTCCGTGCCGGCGTGCACCTGGATGCCGAACTTCCCGGCGGCGCTCGCATCATCGCACACGTCGCCGACCTTCGTGCCGTTCAGGAAGACCGTGACGCGCGGCCCGGCGCCGCGGATGACGAACGTGTTCCAGTCGTCCTTCTTGACGAGCGCCGGATCCTCGTTCATGGCGATGAACATCTTGCCGCCGCAGTAGATCGTGCCGGTGAAGCAGCGCGGATTGGGCCACTCGAGGATGTCGGCCTGATAGGCCTTGCCGCCGTTCTGGAAGCGGAACCAGATGCCGCTGTTGGCCGGCCACCTGACGCGGAAGGTCGCGACGGCCTCGAAGTCCCCACAGCTCTCCGTCGTGTAGAGATCGCCGGCGGCGTTCTTCGGGCCCTGCTCGCCGACGAGAACGCCGTCGACGACCTGCCACGCGGCGCCGCCCTCCGCCTCCCAGCCTGCGAGGCTCTTTCCGTCGAGAAGACTCCGCCACGGAATCGAATCCGCCGCGGGCCGCGCCGCCGTGTACCGGACCGCGCGCTCGATGAGCGTCTTGAACGCGGGGTGCTCGTACGCCTTCTCGTCGTGGCCGAGTTGCAGGTAGACCACGCGGCTGTTCCCGTAGACGTGCGTCCAGCCGATGACCTTGTCGCTCGTCGGGTCGTCGGTCGTGAGCAGCGGCGTGACGCCGGGGGCGATCGCGTACTTGTTGTAGGTCTCATCGTGGATCGTGAAGGCGTCGAGCCCCCAGGTGATCGGATGCGCGCGATCGCAGATCCTGACGGTCATGTCGCGGTCGTGCTGGTAGCCCGAGGGTCCGACCTCCTTGCCCTCGTCCGTCGTCCTGGCGATGAAGAACTTCCCGCCGACGATCTTCCGGTACTCGGGCCACGTCGGGTTCGCGGCGAGCGTGTGGTGCAGGAAGAGAAGCCCCTTACCCGCTTTCGGGAGCGCGGCGAGGCCCTGGAGGCTCTTCTCGGGGAGCCCCTGCACCATGTCGTAGAAGACGAAGGCGTCCCAGGCCTTCCAGGCGTCGCTCCCGAGAATCTCGGTCGCGTTGAGCTCCTTGCCGCCGTACACGGCCTCCTTCCACTCGATCCCCTTGATGCCGTTGAAGAGGGCCGCGAAGGCGGGCCGGTTGAAATCGTGCCCGCCGGTCACGACGAGCACCTTGAGCGGCGGCTCGGACACCGCCTGCGCGCACGCCGAGGATCCCCACAACGCAAGAATCGCGCACACCGTGATGCACCCGCGCATACGACGACCTCCTTTGTTCGCAACGACCGCGGCAATGCGACGGGCGGCCCGCGCCGCCCGAACGCCGTTCATTGATGGTAGACGGAGAGGGGCGGAGGGCGCAAGACGGGACGGGGCTCATGCCGCCGGGCGGTACGGGTTTCTTCGCATTGGCGCCGCGAGGCTTCAGTGTCCTTGCGTGCAGAAAAAACGATGCCACGCAGACACCAAGAACCGGCGGTGAATCACCGCGCGCTCGGAATGCGCCCGAGACCCTTCGTGTCTTCGTGGCCTTTCTCGTCTTCCATTCGCGCGGCTGCTCCCCGCGTCCGGGGAGAACGGAAGGACGATGCCACAAAGGCACGAAGGCACCAAGGATCGGCGGTGAATCACCGCGCGCTCGGATTACACCCGAGACTCTTCGTGCCTTCGTGTCTTCGTGGCCTTTCTCGTCCTTCCGTCCCTCTGTCCTTCCGTCCTTCAG
>JBFZCA010000193.1:0-8056 GCA_041308205.1 Planctomycetota bacterium
TTGCCGCCGCGCGGGCCATGGGCGCGCGGGCCGGCGCCGTCATCGAATACCGCACGAGCTACGACAGCCTTCCCGAGCGTCCGGTTGCGCGCATCGTGGGTTACGGCGGCGTGGTCATGGCATGACCCGCGGCGGCGCCGCGCGCGTCACTCCGCAAGGAGCCGCAGGGCGGCGGGCAGATCGATCCGCCCCTCGAGCAGCGCCCTCCCGGCGACGACGCCCTCCAGCCCGGCGATGTCCGCGGCCTTGATCGTCTCCAGGTCCTGCATCGAGCCGATGCCGCCCGCACCGATGACGCGCATTCCCGTCGCCCGCGCCGCGGCGCGCCACAGCTCGACATCCGGCCCCAGGAACGTTCCGTCGCGGTCGATCGCCGTCACGAGCAGCCGCTCCAGGCCGTGGGCGCGAAACGACGCTCCAAGGCGTGCCGGGTCCGCGTCGATCGTCGCGCGCCATGCGTCGATGGCGATCTTGCCGCCCTTGAAGTCGAGGCCCGCCATGAGCCGCGCGGGTCCGGCGATTGCCGCCGCCCGCTCCAGGAAACCCGGGTCGGTGAGCGCCTTCGTCCCCAGCATGACGCGGTCGGCGCCGGCATCGAGAACCTCCGCGAGGCGCTCCTCGGTCCGGATTCCTCCCCCCACCTGGACGGGTACGCCCGCGCGCGCGATGATCGCGCGGATCGCCGCGGTGCTCGGCGGCTCCTGAAACGCGGCGCCCAGGTCGATCACGTGCAGGTACCGCGCCCCGGCCTGGACGAGCGCCGCCGCGTAGTCGACGGGGGTCGGCTCGTAGCTGAACTCCTCGGCGAGCTCGCCGCGCAGCAGGCGGATCATGCGTCCGCCGCGCAGGTCGATCCCGGGAATGAACAGGATGCCCTGCGTCACAGCGCGCCCTTGGTCGAGGGTACGCCGCCGTCCGCGGGATCGAGCGCCCGCGACAGGCAGATGCCGAGCGCCTTGAACAGCGCCTCGAGCCGATGGTGCGTATCCCGGCCGGCAAGCAGGCGCGCGTGCAGCGTGATCCCCGCGGCGCGCGCGAACGCGATCAGAAACTCCCGCACCAACCCCGCGTCGAAGTCGCGCGTCGCGCCTTCCGCGATTGCGGGATCCACATGCGCGCCCCCGCGGCCCGAGACATCGACCGCCACATGCGCGAGCGCCTCGTCCATGGGCACGCAGGCGCTCGCAAAGCGCGCGATCGCGGGCGACTTGGCGACAAGCTCCTTGAACGCGCCGCCGATGACCAGCCCGGCGTCCTCGACGAGGTGGTGGTAATCCACGTGAATGTCGCCGGTCCCCTCGATCACGAGGCCCCAGCGGCCGTGGAAGCTCGCAGCCGTCAGCAGGTGGTCGAAGAAGCCCACGCCCGTCGCCGCGCGCGTTTCGCGGCTCCCGAGGTGCAGGCACACCTTGATCGTCGTTTCCTTCGTGGCGCGCGCCGCCTCGGCATCGCGCGTACGTTCCGGTTGTGTCACGGTCGTCCTCCCATGATTTCGCCGAGGGCCGCCAGGAAGCGATCGTTCTCCGCGCGCGTCCCGACGTTCACCCGGACCATGTGCCGCAGTTCCTCATCGCTCCCGGTGCGTACGAGAATCCCCCGCGCCTTCATCTCGGCTGCAAGCGCCTCCGCATCGCAGGGTGTCTGCACGAGAAAGAAATTGGCCCGCGACGGAAATGTCGTCACGCCCGCCATGCGGCCGAGCGCCGTCTGGACGCGCCCGCGTTCCGCGCACAGCTCCCCCACGCGCCGGCTGAAGAGGTCGCGCCGCTCGAGCATGACCTCGGCCGCGGTCGCCGTCAGGATGCTGATGTTGAACGGCGGCACGAGCTTGCCGATCTCGGCCGCCAGATCCGGATGCGCGAGCAGGTAGCCCAAGCGCACGCCGGCGGCGCTGAAGGCCTTCGAGAATGTCCGGGACAGGATCACGCGCTCGTACGCGCCGAGAATGTCGCGGCGGTCCTCGCCCGCGAACTCCCGGTACGCCTCGTCGATGACGAGGATCCCGGGGCACGCCTCCGCCACCGCCCGGACGCCGTCGCGCTCCATGAACGAACCCGTGGGGTTGTTGGGCGTGCACAGGAACGTCAGCGCCGGGCGCGCGGATGCCATGGCCGCGCACCAGGCGCCCGCATCGTAGCCGAAGCCCGGTCCGAACGGGATCCGGACCGCGCGCGCGCCCGCAAGCCCGGCAAGCAACTGATACAAGGCGAACCCGGGGCCGGGCGCGCAGATCGACTGCCCCTCGCGCACCGCCGCGAAGGTCGCCGCCTCGAGCAGCAGGTTCGAGCCGCAGCCCAGCACGATGCCCTCGGGCGGCCAGTCGTTCAGCTTCGCCAGCAGCGCGGCGACGCGGCCGGGCGCTTCCTGGGCGTACCGGTTCCACGGCCGCGTCCGCAGGCGCGCGAAGATCTCCTCCTTGACCTCGGGCGGGACGTCCCACGGCGACTCGTTCTGGTTCAGCTTGACCGCGGCGGTCTCTTCCACCAGGCGATACGCGCCGACCGCGGCGACGGCGCCGCGCACCAGATCCGATGCCTTCATGATTCCGCCTCCGCCGCGCGCTCGGCGCTGCGGGCATGCGCCTCGAGGCCTTCGGCCCTGGCGAATGCCGCCACGACCTTCCCCCACCGCCGCGCGTACGCGGCCGGCGTCTGGACGACGTGCGTGCAGCGCATGAAGTCCGCAGTGCCGAGACCCGAGCTGAAGCGCGCCGTGCCGCCCGTGGGCAGCACGTGGCTCGGGCCCGCGAAGTAGTCCCCGAAGCACACGGGCGTCGTGCCGCCGAGCATCACGGCGCCCGCGCGCCGCACGAGCGCGAGCGCCGCACGCGCGTCGCGCACCTTGAGCGCGAGATGCTCGGGAGCGATCGCGTTCGAGGCCTCGACGGCCGATGCGACGTCCGGGAAGCTCCGGAACGTCCCCGGCTTGTCGAGCACATCCGCCGTATAGGACGGCAGTCCCTCCCGGAGGCGTTGCGCGGCGGCCCGCACGGCCTCGAGCGGCGCATCGCCGACCGCGAAGCAGAAGACGCGCGCATCCGGATCGTGCTCCGCCTGAGCGAGGAGCTCGGCCGCGACCCCGTCCGGCGGCGCGGACGCATCGAATACGACGACGACCTCGCTCGGACCGGCGAGAAAATCGATGCCGACCGTGCCGTACAGCAGTCGCTTCGCGCAGGTCACGTACGCGTTGCCCGGGCCCACGATCTTGTCCACGGCGGGGATCGACTCCGTCCCGTACGCAAGGGCGCCGATCGCCTGCGCGCCGCCGGCCCGGTACAGCTCGTCGACGCCCGCGATGCCGCACGCGGCGCACACGAGCGGCGACACGCCGCTGCCGCCGGGAGGGCTCGTCACCGCGATGCGGGGCACGCCGGCGACCCGCGCCGGAATCGCCGCCATGAGCACGGTGGACGGATACGCGGCGCGCCCGCCGGGAGCGTAGATGCCGACGCTGTCCAGGGCCGTCCACTGCTCCCCCAGAAGCTCGCCGTCGGGCCCCGTGAAGAACCGATCGCGCGGGCGCGATTCCTCGTGGAAGCGCCGGATGCGGGCCGCGGCCTCGCGCATGGCATCGCGCAGCGCAGCCGGAAGCGCCGCCTCGGCGCGCGCCATGACGTCGCGCCCGACGCGCAGTTCGGCAATGTCCGCGCCATCGAACTGCCGCGTGTACCGCCGTACGGCCGCATCGCCCTCGCGGCGTACGGCGTCGAGTATCGACGCGACCTGGCGTTCGCGCTCGGCGTCCATCCGCGCACCTTTCCCGCGCGCACGCGGGCTACACTATCACCTTGTTCAACGGGTACTCGATGATGTCGCGCGCCCCGGCGCGCTTGAGTTCGGGCACCAGGTCGCGCACCTGGCGCTCCTTGAGCACGGTCTCGACCGCGTACCAGTCCTTGTCCCGCAGGTGGTTCACCGTGGGGTCCTTCATCGCGGGAAGCACCGCGAGCACCTTGGGAAGATCCGCCGCGCTCACGTTCATCTTCAGCCCCACCATGCCCTGCGCCACGAGGGCGCCCTCGATCAGCATGGCGAAGTTCTCGATCTTCCGGCGCTTCGACGGATCCTCGAGGCTCTCCTTGTTGGCAATGAGACGCGTGGTGGTCACCAGGAGCACGTCGACGATCCTGAGCTTGTTGGCGGCAAGAGAGCGGCCCGTCTCGGTGATGTCGACGATCGCATCGACGAGGTCCGGCGTCTTGGCTTCCGTCGCGCCCCAGGAGAACTCCACATCCGCATCGACGCGGCGCTCGGCCAGATACCTGGTCGTGACGTTCACCAGCTCCGTCGCAATGCGTTTGCCCCGGAGGTCGTCGACCGAGCGGATCGGCGAATCCTCGGGCACCGCGAGCACCCACTTGCAGGGATTCATGCTCGCCTTGCTGTAGACGAGCTCCAGCACTTCCTTCACGTCGGCGTTCGTCTCGAGGACCCAGTCGTGACCCGTGATGCCGATGTCGAAGACGCCCTGTGCGACGTAGCGCGGAATCTCCTGCGCCCGCACGAGACGCACGTGCAGCTCCTCGTCATCGACGGCGGGGACGTACGACCGCGCGCCGATCGTGAGGTTGTAGCCGGCCTGCGCCAGCAACCCGAACGTCGCGTTCTCCAGACTTCCCTTCGGAATGGCCAACCGAACAAGCATATGCCTACCTCGCTGTGTACCGCGATGGGCGCGGATGCCTCCGCGGGTCGTGCGCCGCAGCCCTCGCCGCGCATTCGACCGCACCCCCGCACCGGGGTTCCGGCGCCGCGGCCCCCGGCACGGTTCCTGCGGCGGGCCCATCTATTCTACCGAACGCACCCGCCGCCGGAAGAGCCGCGCGCTCTTCGGCTCCCGCTCCTTCCACGCATCGATGCCCGCCCGCGCGCACAAGCCCTCGAGAAACACCCGGCCCGCGCCCGCGTCCGCCGTCTCGAGCTCGATCTCGAATTCGTCCCCGCCGGGCAGCGACACCGTATCCAGCGCCAGCAGCCCCGCGGGGAGAACGTAGCACCGCCGGCGCGTGGCAAGCCGCCCCGCGCAGGCAAGCCGGTCGGCGGCGACGCCGGCCAGGGCCTTTCGCACCAGCGCCATGGACAGCCCCCCGAGAAACGCGCCCGGATCGGCGTGCAGCGCCGCGGCCTCCGCGGCCGAAAGGTCGCGTTCCTCTTCCTCCGCGATGATCAGCCCCGCCTCGATGCGCTCCGCGATCTTGACCGTGAACACCGCCCGTCCCGCGCCGTCCATGATGCGAAGGCGGAGGAGAACGCCGCGCGCATTCAGCGCCAGCTCCGGGGTGTCGTAGTAGTGATTGCGCTGGTCCTCGACGCGCGTCGGCTCGCCCAGGAGGCCGGCAACCGCATCGAGGGCGCGCAGATCGCGCACGCGGTACTTCAGCTCCTCCTCACGCATCGTCGCCCTCCCCCCGATACGCAACGAAGCTCCGCTCGCTCTCCCACACCCGCACCTCTTCCAGCGGAAGGCCGCCGAGCGCGTTCCACACCCACTGGGCGACCCGCTCCGCGGAGGGATCGGGCATGAGGGCGTTCAGGTCCGAGTGGTCGAGCGTCGACAGCACGCGTTCGCTGACCACGCGGTCCAGCTCCGCGAAATCGAACGCGATGCCGTGCGGCTGCACGGGCGCCCGCACGGTGACCCGCAGGCGCCACGTGTGGCCGTGCAGCCGTTCGCACTTGCCCCGGTACTCGGGCAGGTGATGGGCGCCCGAGAATGTGAACTCCCTGCTGACGCGCACGCGCCGCCTACTCGTGTTGCTCGATGTACCGGGAGGCGTCGATGGCCGCCATGCAGCCCGAGCCCGCCGCCGTGACGGCCTGCCGGTACACGTGGTCCTGGACATCGCCGCACGCGAAGACGCCGTCGACGTTCGTGGCCGTCCCGCCCCGCGTGACGATGTAGCCGCCCTGGTCGAGCTCCAGCCGGCCCTGGAAGAGCGCCGTGTTCGGCGTGTGCCCCACGGCGACGAACACGCCGTCGCACGGCGCGTCCCACTCGCGGTTCGTGCGCACATCCTTCAGGCGCACCCCGGTCACGCCGCCCGTATCGGCGCCGTGGATGTCCGCGACGACGGCGTGCCACTGGACGGTTATCTTCGGGTGCGCGAGCACCTTGTGCTGCATGATCTTGCTTGCGCGCAGCTCGCCGCGCCGATGGACCAGCGTGACCGCCGCGGCGAAACGCGTGAGGAACACGGCATCCTCCGCCGCGGAGTCGCCGCCGCCCACGACGACGAGGCGCTTGCCGCGGAAAAACGCTCCATCGCACGTGGCGCACGTGCTCACGCCCCGGGCGAAGAGCCGCTCCTCGTTCGGCAGCCCCAGCATGCGCGGGGACGCGCCGGTGGCGATGATGAGCGTGTCGCTCTCGATGCGCTCCGCATCCAGCACGATCGCGAACGGCCGCCCGCGCAAATCCACGGAGACGACATCCTTGCCATCGATGAACACGGCGCCGAAGCGCTCGGCCTGCGCGCGGAACTTCTCCATCAGCTCGGCCCCGAGAATGCCATCGGGGAAGCCCGGAAAGTTCTCGACCTCGCTCGTCCGCGTGAGCTGGCCGCCCGCCATCATGCCCGCGATCACCACGGGCGCCATGTCCGCGCGGGCGGCGTACAGGGCGGCCGTGAGGCCCGCAGGTCCGCTGCCGAGGATGACAAGCTTGTGCGTCATTACAGTCTCTCCCGCTGCGGGCTCAGCCCGCGATCCCGCCGCCTGCGACGGCGGCGGGGCGATTGTACCTCAGGCTGCGGACCCGCCGCCATGGGAAGGAGGGGGACGAACGCCGGAGGCGCGCGCCGCGAAGGGCGCTACACGTTCTCCGGCGTGCTGTGGTGCTCGCTGCGGGGCTCGTGCTCGCCCGCGCCTTGCTCGCCGCGGCAATGGTCGTGCTGGAGGGGATAGCGCGCCATGTCCTCGTCGTTGTGGTCCTTGTCGATTTCGTGCCAGTACAGCACTTCCTTGTCGCCGGGACGCCAGCACAGGAACACGAGACGATTGTCCTTCTCGGAGAAGAAATCGACCCAGCCGCGCTCCGAATCCTTGAGAATGCCCCCCAGGGAGGAGATCTCGCGCCTGAGCTCGTCGAGATCGTTGTCCATCGTGCCCAGTTCCACCCGGATTTTCTCGACGGTTTCCTCGACCTCGCGGGACACGACTTTTCTGAAGCAATTCCTGAAATAGGCGAATCGTTTCTCGTTGCGCTTGCGCTCGCGGTGCACCGTGCGTATGTCGCGCACGATGCGTTTCACGAGAGGCAGCCGGTTGTTGACCTCGACGGAGGAGAGGATCTCCAGGCGGTGCCTTTTTTTCATACGGAACCTCGGTACTCGAGAGCACTGAGATCTATGGTAGAGGGACAGGGGCAAAAAAGCAAAGGGTTTTTCCACCACACCACCGACTTTCTACCGCCTTCACCGCCGCAGTATGCGGCGAAACTACCCACGTGCCGTGTCGATGCGTCGCCGCGTTCGTGGCGCTCCTGTAACCTCCCTCCGGAGATCCTCCGCAGCCGCAGAGACGGCTCGCGCCCCGGGCCGGACGGGAACGATCCGCCGCCGGGACGCGAAGGCGCCGAGGGCCGCAAATGCGGGCGTCGCGGCGCAGGTTGTCCGGCGCCGGAAACCAATTCCGCGGTCTCCCCGGTATCGTAACCGTTCGCAGTGCATCTCGAACACGCTGATCTTTCTGATTCACCACAGAGAAAACAGAGGCCACAGAGGACGGACACGGAGAGAACCCCGTGAACGGTTACCCGGTATCCTCCCCCCGTCGCGCCCTCCTGCCCTCGCGGCCGATTCCGTTCTCATGGCTGATGTCGCGTCCCACAGGACCGGCGAGCCCGGCTGAACGCCGGAACGCCGAAGCCTGCGGGGGTCCGCGGCCGAAGGCCGAGGTACATATTCGGTGAACCCGTGGCTCTGCAGGCGCCGGCCGTAGCCGGCGTTTCCCCCCTTCCCCTGAAGCTGACGCTTACCCACAAGTTCCAGTGTCCTGACGCACGACCGAGAAGACGGCTCGCGCCTGAACCTGACACGCTGGGTGCTTCGCCACCT
>JBFZCA010000194.1:0-5814 GCA_041308205.1 Planctomycetota bacterium
GCGCCACGCCGGCCGCACTTCGGCCGCGGCCAGGGTGATGCGCGTCCTTGCGCGCGCATCGGGGAACGGCGCGAGGAGCGCGCAGGCGATGAGCGCCGCGCCCGCGCCCGCGGCGCAGACGCCGATAATGCGGGTGAGAATGACGATGCGTGCAGGGTCCGCGGGCATTCGCGCGTTGCTCCCGCAACCATTCTACCGCGCCCGGCCGGCAGGTTCACGGTGGGGCGCGCCCGCGGCCGCGGGTTCTCCTGGTCATGTTCTATAATCGGGGATATTCTGATAAGGGCGCCGGCCGAGACCGGCGTCCGGCAGTCCGAGAAGAGGTATCCGCTTGAATACGCGCCACGTGACGATCGCGCTCGTGTGTGCAGGCCTCATCGGGGGCGGACTCGTCTGGGTCCTCATGTCCGCCGGCGCTCCCGGCGACGGGCAGGAGGAGACGGCGTCCGTCGCCGCGAAATCCGGGTCCGGCGAAGGAAGCGCCGGCGTATCGGGCGGCGGCGCGGCGCTTCCCGACCGCGGCTCCAACGCTGCGGCGAACCGAAAGCCCGGCGAAGGAACCGCCGGCGCATCGAGCGGCGGCGCGGTCTCCAAGTCCGGGAAGACCGGCGCGGATGGCGCCGGCAAGGACGTACTCACCGCCGCCGGAAGGGGCGATGCCGCCGGCGGCGACGGCGGGCTCAAACCCTTCGAGGGCAGGGGCGCCGCCCAGCTTCTCGTTCAGGTCGTCAACGAGACCGGGCAGGGCTGTCCCCAGGTCGTCGTGACGCTGAGCGCGACCTACGGCGACAAGCAGGCCGAGAGCGATGCCGAGGGGCGCGTCGATTTCCCCGAGCTGCCGGCGGGGCGCTACAACCTGGCCGTGAGCTCGGCCGAGGGCGCGAAGGGCACGAGCGCGGCGATCAACCTCGTCGAGGGCGAGAGCAAGAAGGTGACGTTGCGGACCGGCGCCGCCACGAACCTGATTCGCGGCCGCGCCCTGGACTCGGACGGCAATCCGCTTCCGGGCGTCAGCGTGCAGCTCAGCCAGGGCGCGAGCGAGAGCGAGGTCGTCGACCTGTGGCCGTACGCCGAGCAGTCGGTGCGCGCCCAGACCGATGCCGAGGGCTTCTACGAGCTGCGCGATCTGCCGGGGGGAAGCTTCATGATCACGGCGTCCTGGCAGCTCACCGGCGAGGAGAAGCGCAAGACCGTGGCCGTGCCATCGTCGGCCGGCGTCGATTTCGAGTTTCGCGCGGCGGTGACCGTCGTCATCACGGGCGTGTGCGCCGACCCGGACGGTTCTCCGCTCGCCGGGACGACGGTGATGGCGATCGCGTCCAACACGGTGCAGGCCCAGGCGGACGAGGCGGGGCGCTATCGGCTCGATGCCCCCTGGTCGGGCACCCTCTTTCTGCGGGCGCTGAAGCCGGGGTACCGGCGCCAGGAGGAAGTGGTCCGGCCGGCGCAGGGCGAGCAGGCCAGGGAAGTCAACTTCACGCTGACGCCGGCCGCCGGGAATTCGGCCATCGAGGGCGTGCTCAAGGACCCGGCGGGAAAGGGCGTCGAGGGCGAGGCCGTGCTCCTGACGAGCGCCAAGGTCAAGGTGAACCTGCATGCCCGGAGCGCCGCCCAGGGCCGTTTCAGCTTCACGGAGATCGAAGCCAGCGATGACTACTCCCTCTCGGTGTTTCCGAAGAAGGGCTACAAGGACCTGCGCACGCGGGACATCGTGCTCGAGGACGGGGCGACGCTCCCGATCGAGCTCGTGCTCGAGGCGGCCGAGGTCGGCGCGATCGAGGGCGTGCTCCGCGATGCCGATGGCTCGCCCATGCCGGGCTTCGCGTTCCGCGTGCGCAGCGCGAAGAGCTGGTCGCAGGAGGTCCGCGTCGTGAGCGGTCCGGACGGGAATTTCACCGCGGAGGATGTGCCGTCGGGAGACCTGATGTTCGACACCTGGGCCGCGCCGCACTACAGCGTGCGCGGGGCGATGCTCGAGGCCGGCGAGCGCAAATCCGTCGATCTCGTCTTCGGGAGCGGCGATGTCGTCGTCGATGGCCACGTGTCGTCGCGGGGCGGCGAGGCGCAGCCGGGGGCGCGCGTGACGCTCTCGTGGGTCAAGACGACGGGCGCCCTCACGAGCACGGTCCAGCACACGACCGTGGCCGATCAGTCGGGGTGGTATCGGCTGAGCGGCCTTGCGAAGGGAAGCTACCAGGTCGAGATCCGCACCGTCGCGGGAGTCGTGAAGCACGAGCAGCGCGATCTCAAGGCCGACGCGACGTGGGACTTCCTCATGGAGTAGCGAGGGCGTGCGGGGCGAGCCTTCCCACCCGCGCGTCCGCTCTGTATCGTTACGCCTATGGGCATCGTCTTCGACATCAAGCGCTTCGCCGTCCACGACGGCCCGGGGCTCAGGACGACGGTCTTCCTCAAGGGCTGTCCGTGCACGTGCCTGTTCTGCCACAACCCCGAGGGCCGGGGGTTCGAGCCCGTGATACTGCGCAGGGAGGACCGTTGCACGCGCTGCGGCGCCTGCGTCGAGGCGTGCCCTGCCGGCGCGCTCTCCCTGCCCGCGCGCGGCGCTCCCGTCGCCGACACGCGCTGCACGCGCTGCGGCGCCTGCGCCGAGGCGTGCGTGTTCGATGCGACCGAGGTCGTGGGCCGCGAGATGACGGTCGTGGAGGTCCTGGACATCGTGTGCCGCGACATCATCTTCTACGACGAGTCGGGCGGCGGCGCGACCTTCTCGGGCGGCGAGCCGCTTTGCCAGGCCGATTTCCTGTGCGCGCTGCTCGATGGCTGCCGCGAGCGCGGCGTCCGCACCGCGGTCGACACGTCGGGCCAGGCGGACGGCGAGACGTTCGCGCGCGTGAGCCGCCGCGCCGATCTGGTGCTCTTCGACGTGAAGGTCGTCGATGCCGCGCGGCACGAGGCCTTCGCCGGCGTGCGCAACGATGCGATTCTCGCCAATCTCAGGCGGCGGTCGGAGGAGGGCGGCGCGATGCTCGTTCGCCTGCCGCTCTTCCCGGGCGTCAACGACGATGATGAGAATGTGAAGGCCACGGGAGAGCTGGTCGCCTCGCTGCCGCAGCGCCACGGCATCGACATCCTGCCGTACCACGGGCTGGGCGCGCACAAGTACGAGCGCCTCGGCCTCCCGTACGCGGGGGCGCGGCTCGCGCCGCCTTCTCCTGAGCGCATGGCGGAGGTCGCGCGCACGCTGGCCGGGTTCGGCCTCGATGTGACCATCCGAGGGGATGCGTGGGCGCCGCCGCGCGAATGAAATCGGGGCGGGATTACCGGCCCTCCGGGCCGCGTGCGGCGCGCTTGGCGTCCCCGTACCTATTCGGTGAACCCGTGGCCCTGCAGGCGCCGGCCGTAGCCGGCGTTTCCCCTCTTCCCCTGAAGGGGGGACGGAAGGGGGGTTGTCTCAGACAGCAGGGACGCCGAGCGATTGCCGCCGTGGAGACCTCCCGTCCCCACATCCATAGCGTCGGCAGAGCCGCAATTGCGCAACGGACGCGTTCATTGCACGTTCCGACGCACGGGTTCACCGAATATGTACGAAATCACTGACTATCCCCGGATACCTAACTCCTTCCCGCAAAAAGAACTATCCCCGCCCCCGGCCGCAATCTTTGTCGCCCCTGCGGGAGGTGCTATAATTGCGGTTTCGTAGGGCAGGAAATGCCGTGGAGAAGCAATCTGTCTGACATGGAGGACTACATGCCGCCCAAGATCGCGTGTGCGGGATTCATGTGCGCCGCATCCCTTCTTCTCGCCCAGGCCGCCGCGGTCGACGAGTACGGCCCGCCGCTCCCTCCGCCCGCGGCCCCGCTCCCCGTGCTCGTGTGCCAGGAACCCAACTTCCAGTGGGGCGAGGTGCTCGAGGGAGACATGGTCGAGCACGCGTTCGAGATCCTCAACCAGGGCGGCGCGCCGCTCCTCATCAGCGAGGTCAAGACGACCTGCGGCTGCACGAGCAGCAAGTTCGACAAGGAAATCGCGCCCGGCGGCAAGGGCGTCGTCGTGATCCAGCTTCGCACCCGCGGGTACACCGGTTCCGTCAAGAAGACCGCCCAGATCGTCTCCAACGATCCGGCCAAGAAGCAGTTCACGGTGTCCTTGAGCGGCGCGATCCGGCCGGTCGTGAAATTCGACCCCGACAAGCCGGCGCTCGAGGGGTTGCGCGGCGAGCAGCTCTCGACCACGATCAAGATCCTCAGCAACGTCCCGGACGAGATCAAGATCGTCTCGGTCAAGGGCCTGCCCACGAGCCGCGTCACGCACGAGCTGGTCGAGACCAAGCCCGGGGCGGAGTTCGGGCTGAAGCTCTCGCTCAACGGCAGCGAGAAGCCGGCCGCGGTGTCGGCCTACGACCGCCTGACCGTGATGGTCAAGTGCGGCGACAAGACCATCGAGACCGCCCTGCCCCTCAGGATCAAGCTCGTCGACACGATCACCGCCATGCCGACCTACATCACGTTTCGCGCCTACGAGCTCGAGAGCTACGGGAAGAACCCCGCCTCGATCAAGCCGGCGCGGGACGTGATCCTGAAGAGCTGGCGGAACAAGCCCTTCAACGTCACCGCGCTCCAGGTCAAGGCGCGCCGCTTCACCGCGACACCCGCCGCGCAGAGCCAGGAAATCGAGCCGCCCATCGCGGCGGCGCTTGCGGGCGACTGCGCAACCGGCGAGTGCAAGGTCAGGGTCGAGGCGATCGCGTTCCAGGACGAGGAGAGCTTGGGCCGCCCCGTTCGCTGCGAGCTCACGATCTCGACCGACGATCCCGCCACGCCCCAGATCGTGATCCCCGTGACCGTGTACTTCCCGATGAAGAACCAGCCGGCGACGGTGCTGCCGGCCGCGGGCCCCTATGCGCCGCGCGTGCCGCCCGCGAATCCCCAGGTGCAGCAGCCCGGCTCGCCCCCCATTCTGTTTCCGCGGCCGAGCACGCCCGCCGCGCCGCGGCCGGGCGCAACCGCCGCGACGCCGCAGGCAAAGTAAGGGCCCGCGGCGGCCGCGGCCGGGACGCGGCGGCCTTCCGCGCCGGCGCTCATTTCGGCGTGATCCGCAGCTCCTTGCGCTCGCGATCCATGAGCACGTTGAAGTGCTTGAGGAAGTTCAGGCCGAGGAGCCCGAGCGCGCTTTCATCCGGGTTGTGCGGCAGGTCCAGCACGAGCGCATCGAGCGGCCCGACGCTGAGCGTCCCGAGCGCCACCGAGTCGAGCGTGACCACCGGCGCCTCCGCGATCCCCGAGGCCGTGGCGATCCTGACCCGCGGCGCGTTCTGAAGCGATATGCCGAGCTGCGCGACGGCCCACGTCGGCACCGCCGTGTAGGTGGCGCCGGTGTCCAGAATGCACGGCACATCGAGCCGCCCGTTGCATCGCACCGCCGTGCGGATCGTGCCGGGGCCGTCGCCGAGCGGCATGACGACGACGTTCTGCTCGGCCGCGATGCGGCGCCTCGCCTCCTCGATCAGCGCCGCAAGATCAGGCTCGGCGCGGATGGCGTACGCCTCCTCCCACATCGCGATGGCCTCGGCCCAGCGCCGTTCCTTGAAGAGGATCGCGCCGAGCTCGGCGCGAATGTTGACGCTCGCGGGCAGCTCCTCCGCGCCGCCGGCGAGGAGCTTGATCGCGTCCGCGGTCTTGAGCGCGGAGGCAAGCTGCAGGTACCGCTCCTCGAGGAGTTGCCAGCGCTTCGCCCAGAGATCGTCATCCAGCGCGAGCGCGGCGCGCGTGTGCTCGAGCGCCGCCTCGAGGCGCCCCAGGGCCGCCTCCTCGCGGGCGAGCATCAGGAGCATCTCCTTGCTCGCGGGAAGGAGGC
>JBFZCA010000195.1:0-2702 GCA_041308205.1 Planctomycetota bacterium
GCCGGTCGAGGATGGGATTGACCTCCACCACATCGATCGACGCCGCGCGGCCGCCGTCGGCAATGACTTCCATGAGGAGATGGGCTTCCCGGAAGGTCAGGCCGCCGTGGACCGGCGTGCCGACGCCGGGCGCTTCCGAGGGGTCGACCGAGTCCATGTCGAGGCTCACGTGCAGCCGGGGGAGGTGTGCGAGCCGCCCCAGAGCCTCCCTGGCCACTGCGGCGACGCCTCGCTCGTCGATCTCGCGCATGGTGTAAACCCTGATCCCCGCCTCTTTCACGAACGCGCGCTCCTCTCGGTCGAGCGCCCGGGCTCCTATCACGATGACCTGCCCGGCCTGGAGCTTCGGGCCGGGCCGGCCCACGTTGACCAGTTCGGGCGCGCCGCGGCCGAGGAGCGCCGCAAGGGGCATGCCGTGCAGGTTGCCGCTCGGCGACGTTTCGAACGTGTTCATGTCGCCGTGCGCGTCTATCCAGAGAACCCCGCAGGGCCCGGCGTCGGTGACGCCGCCCACCGTGCCCACGGCGATCGAGTGGTCTCCGCCCAGAAACAGCGGCAGGACGCCGTCGGCGATCGCCTTGCGCGCGACCTCGTACACCGCCTCGCCGGTCGCGACGACCGCGCGCAGGAAGTCCTGCCCGCCGCCCGCGGGCAGCGTGTCCCTGACCGGCGTCACCACGTTGCCGTGATCCTCGACCGCGTATCCCAGCGCGCGAATGCGGTCGCCGAGCCCGCTGTACCTGAGCGCGCTCGGCCCCATGTCGACGCCGCGCCGCGGTTGCCCGAGGTCCATCGGAACGCCCAGGATTCGCACGGTTCTGCTCACGGTTCACGTCTCCCGCGTCATGCCATGGCGAGGACCTCGGCGATGCGCCCGAGGGCCCAGTCGATATCCTCGCGCGTCACCACGAGGGGCGGCGCAAAACGGATCACGTCGTCATGGGTCTCCTTGCAGAGAATCCCGCGGCGCTCGAGCGCCTCGCAGAAGCGGCGCGCTCCTCCCGCCTCCGGCCGCAATTCGACGCCGATGAGGAGCCCCTTGCCGCGCACCGCCTTCACATGAGGGCTCGGAATCGCCGCAAGCCGCGCCTGGAAGTACGCGCCAAGCTCGGCGGCTCTTCCGACGAGACCCTCCTCGACCAGCACGCGCAGGGCCTCGACCGCGACGGCCGCGCCGAGAGGGTTGCCCCCGAAGGTGCTGCCGTGGTCGCCGGGACGGAACACGCCGAGGACCTCCTTCGAGGCGAGCACCGCCGAGACCGGGTAGAAGCCGCCCGCGAGCGCCTTGCCGACGATGCAGACGTCGGGCTTGACGCCCTCGTGATCGCAGGCAAAAAGCCTGCCCGTGCGCCCCAGGCCGGTCTGGATCTCGTCGGCCATGAGGAGGACGTTGCGCGCGCTGCACAGCGCGCGCGCCGCCCGCAGGTACCCCTCGGGCGGCACGATCACGCCGGCCTCGCCCTGGATCGGCTCGAAGAGGAAGGCAGCGGTCTGCGGCGTCACGGCCGCCTCGAGCGCCGCCGCGTCGCCGAAGGGCACCGTGACGAATCCCGGCGCGAACGGACCGAAGCCCTCGCGGTAGCGCGGCTCGGAGGAGAAGCCGACTATGGTCGTCGTCCGGCCGTGGAAGTTGCCCGCGCACACGATGATCTCGGCCTTGTCGCGTTCGATCTTCTTGACGAGGCAGCCCCACTTGCGGGCGGTCTTGATGGCGGTCTCGACGGCCTCGGCGCCGGTGTTCATCGGGAGCGCCATCTCGTAGCCGGCGAGCTCGCACAGCGTCCTGTAGAAGACGCCCAGCTTGTCGTTGCGGAACGCCCGCGACGTGAGCGTGAGCTGCCGGGCCTGCGCCGCCAGAACGGCGGCGAGCCTGGGGTGGCAGTGGCCGTGATTCACGGCCGAGTAGGCGCTCAGGCAGTCCATGTACCTGTTGCCCTCGACGTCGTACACCCAGACACCCTCGCCCCTCGTCAGAACGACGTCGAGCGGATGGTAGTTGCGGGCGCCGTAACGGTCCTCGAGGGCAATGTAGTCGGCAGCACGTTCCACGGCGGAGCCTCCGGACGGAGACCGCGGCCTGCAGCCTCCCCCTTGTCATATCGGCCGAATCGTGCGCCGGCCTGATCCGCGCTCTACTGGCAGCGCGACGCGGGGCGGTCGCACCCGAGATAGCCGTCGGCCGGCCCGAATCCGCAGACGCCGGGACCCGGGGCGGGCGGCGGCACGGCCTGCGCGAAGAGGTACCTGAGGAGAAACACGACGTCGGAGAGGTCGACCACGCGGCTCCCGTTCGCGTCCATTGCCGAGAAGCACGGCGCCTCGCCGAGCGCGAAGAGGTAGGCCAGCACCGCGACCGCGTCGGCAAGGTCGACCGCGCCGTCGCTGTTGGCATCGCCGCGCAGGAACGGCTGCGCGCCCTCGGGAAAGATGTCGAACGCGAAGGTCGCGGGAAGCGACTCGCCTTCCGCGCCCTCGATGCGCGCCGCGATGACGTAGGTCCCCGGCTCCGTGAAGCGTAGGCGCGCCGTCTGCCCGATGACATCGAGGGACGCCGCGTTCCAGTCCGCGCCGGCCGTCTGCCCGCACGTCATGTAGTGCCAGGCCGCGCCGGGGGGAACGAGAAACGCGCAGCCCCCGTCCGGAACGCACGCCCGCAGCGCCGCGTTCGCCGAGAAGTCCGAGCTCGTCGCGCTCGCGTTGTG
>JBFZCA010000196.1:0-3249 GCA_041308205.1 Planctomycetota bacterium
TCGACCGCGTGCTCTCCGAGGCGCGCGCGCGCGGCGTCTACGTGATGCTGTGCTTCGACTACCACGGCATGTTCGAGGAGAAGCCGGACTACTGGGGCGGCAACAACCGCTGGCCCGGGCACCCGTACAACGCCGCGAACGGCGGGCCGTGCGCGAACCAGAACGAATTCTTCACGCACCCCGAGGCGCGGAAGCTCTACGAGAAGCGCCTGAGGTACACCGTGGCGCGCTGGACGGCCTTCACGAACATCCTGGCGTGGGAGTTCTTCAACGAGATCGACAACGTCTACAAGTACCTGAAGCACGACGACGTCGTCGCCTGGCACCGTGACATGGCGCGGCGGTTGCGGGCACTGGACCCCTACCGCCACCTCATCACGTCGAGCTTCACGGGCTGCAGCGAGCGCGATGGGCTGTTCGAGCTTCCGGAGATGGACTTCTCGCAGTACCACTCGTACAACGAGAAGCACCCCGCCGTCATGACGGCGCAGAAGGCGGCAAAGTTCTTCGCGCGCGACGGCAAGCCGTTCTTCGTGAGCGAGTACGGCACGGACTGGCGCGGCTGGAAGCCCGATCAGGACCCGCATCTCCGGGCGCTCCACCAGGCGGTCTGGAGCGGGGCGTTCACGGGAGCCGCGGGCACCGGCATGACCTGGTGGTGGGAGAGCATTCATTCCCAGAACCTGTACGTCCACTGGTCGGCGCTCGCGGCGTTTCTGAAGGGAACGGCCATCGGCGACCCGGCCATGAAGCCCATCGCCTTCCACGAGGCCGAGGGCGCGAAGGCGCGGGCCTTCGGCGTCGCGACGCCCCGCCATGCGCTCGTGTGGCTGCTCGACGCGGCGTACGACTGGCCGAACGGCGCGATGGACAAGGACCCCGCGCCGTGCGCGGGCGCAACGGCGACGTTCTCGGGCTTGGCCGATGGCGCGTACCGCGTGGAGTGGTGGGACACGCACGAGGGGAAGCCGGTCATGACGGCGGAGGCGAAGGTCGAAGCCGGACGGCTCACGCTCGCCCCTCCGCCCTTCACCATCGACCTCGCGGCGCGCGTCGATCCGCGGTGACGCTCGAGTGCGGCCGGAAAGCGGCCGATAACATGATTGGGAACGGCTCGACCACATCGGCCGCATCGGCCGCATTAGCCCCCAGGAGATGACATGAAGCTGACGTTCTTCGGCGCGGCGCGCACGGTGACGGGGTCGGCGCACCTCCTGGAGGTGAACGGCTGCCGCGTGCTCTTCGACTGCGGCCTTCACCAGGGCAAGCGCAAGGAGGCCTTCGAGCGCAATCGCAACCTCCAGATCCCCGCCGACAAGCTCGACGCCGTGCTCCTGTCCCACGCCCACATCGACCACAGCGGCAATCTGCCGACGCTCCGCAAGCGCGGCTTCCGCGGCACGATCTACGCGACGAGCGCGACGTGCGATCTGTGCTCGATCATGCTGCCCGATTCGGGCCACCTGCAGGAGCAGGACGTCGAGTTCGTCAACAAGAAGCGCGCGAAGCTCGGCAAGACGCCGTTCGAGCCGCTCTACACGGTCGATGAAGCCAAGGCCGTGATCCCGCACTTCCAGGACATCTCCTACGAGGAGCCCTTCAAGATCGACGAGCACACGGAGGTCGTCTACCACGACGCGGGCCACATTCTCGGCTCCGCGATGGTCGAGGTCAGGGTGAACGGCGCCGCCGGCGGCGCGCGCCGGATCGTCTACTCGGGCGACGTGGGGCGGGCCGCGCAGCCGATCTTGCGCGACCCCTGGCCGCTCTCCGCGAACGATGTCCTCATCATGGAGACGACGTACGGCGGGCGCCGCCACGAGGGCGCGCAGCGGATCGAGGAGAAGCTCCTGCCCATTCTCAGGAAGGCCGTGGCGCAGCGCGGCAAGATCGTGATTCCCTCCTTCAGCGTCGGCAGGACGCAGCACCTGGTCTACATCCTCCACACGCTCTGGAAGAACGGCGAGCTGCCGCCCATGCCGGTCTACGTCGATTCGCCGCTCTCGGTCAATGCGACCGACGTCTTCAGGCGCCATCCGGAATGCTACGACGAGGAGACGCTCGCGCTCCTCGCGCGCCACGAGGACCCGTTCGGATTCGCGCGCCTCGTCTACGTGCGCGACCTGGCGGAGTCCAAGGCGCTCAACGACCAGCCCGGCCCCATGGTCATCATCTCGGCCTCGGGAATGTGCGAAGGCGGCCGCGTGCTCCATCACCTGGCGCACACGATCGGCGATGCGCGCAACACGATCCTCATCATCGGTTTTCAGGCCGAGCACACGCTCGGGCGCCATATCGTCGAGAAGCAACCCGAGGTCAAGATCTACGGCGAGCGGCACACGGTGAGGGCCGCGGTCGAGACGATCAACGCGTTCTCGGCGCACGCCGACCGGCAGGAGCTGCTCGACTGGATGGCGGGCGCCATGGGCCGCCTCGGCATGGTCTTCCTCGTCCACGGCGAGGAGACCCAGTCGGTGCAGTTCCTGAACGAGCTCACGGCGCGCGGCCTGAAGAACGTGATCATCCCGCACCAGGGGCAGACCTGGGACCTGTGAGGGCGTGACGCCGCGGGCCGCGGCCCCCGGACCGCCGCCTGCCGCGCCGCGCATGCGGCACTTGCAGCCGAGCGCTGCGCCGACGACAATGAATCGGTGCGGAACGCGTACCACAGGCGAAAGGAGGCCCCATGCACGCACTCCCGAAGTCGACCTTGCTGATTGGCATCACGCTCGTTTTCGCGGCCGGCTGCGCCGCGCCGGTTGCGGCCGGCGAGGAGGCCGCCTGGCAGCCGCTCTTCGACGGGAAGGCCCTGGACGGCTGGATTCAGCGCGGCGGCAAGGCCCTGTACACGGTCGAGGACGGTGTCATCGTGGGGACGTCGGTTGCGAAGACCCCGAACAGTTTTCTCTGCACCGAGCGGAGCTATGGGGACTTCATCCTCGAGCTCGAGCTGAAGGTCGCTGCGGGCCTCAACTCGGGAATCCAGATCCGGAGCGAGAGTTACCGCGACTATCAGAACTGGCGCGTCCACGGCTACCAGGTCGAGATCGACCCGTCGGCGCGCGCGTGGAGCGGCGGAATCTACGACGAGGCGCGGCGCGGCTGGCTGGCCGACCTGTCGAAGAACGAGGCGGGGCGAAAGGCCTTCAAGGTCGACGACTGGAACGCGTATCGCGTCGTCGCGATCGGCGATTCGATCAAGACGTGGGTGAACGGCGTCCCCGCGGCGGACCTCGTCGATTCCAAGAC
>JBFZCA010000197.1:0-11759 GCA_041308205.1 Planctomycetota bacterium
CCACGCCCGCCGTGAGCAGGACGAACGTCATGCCGATGGCCGTGACGGCGGTCGCGGCGGACTGGACGAGGACGTTGACCAGGTTCGTGCCGGTGAGAAACCGCGGCGAGAGCGCGCCGAAGCCCGCCAGCACGAGCACGAACACGAGCAGCGTGGCGTTGTGCAGGGCGAGCAGCCGGAGCCGGGAGCGCAACGAAGTCATACGCCTGCGCTCCTCATCTCGCCCAGCGCCGCCGCCAGAATGCGCTCCCTGTCGAACTCCTCGCGCCGGAACGCGGCGCCGATCTCCCCGCGCCGCATCACGAGGATGCGGTCGCACAGGCCGAGAAGCTCCTCCAGCTCCGACGATATGAAGAGGACCCCCGCGCCCTGCGCGGCCAGGCCGTGGATCAACTGGTAGATCTCGGACTTCGCGCCGACGTCGATGCCGCGCGTCGGCTCGTCGAGGATGAGCACGCCGGGCTCGGCGAGCAGCCACTTGGCAAGCACGACCTTCTGCTGGTTGCCGCCGCTGAGGGTCTTGACGGGCTGCAGGTCGTGCGCGGCGGGCGACAAGCGCACGGCCTCGCGAACGGCGCCGACCGCCCCGCGCAGCGTCTCGGCATCGAGCAGCCGCAGCGGCCCGCGCGCGTGCCGGCGCAGGGACACGAGCGCGATGTTGTCGGCGATGGCCGCCTCCATGCACAGTCCTTCCTCGCGGCGGTTCTCGGTCAGAAACGCCAGGCCCTGCCGGATGCGGCGGCGCGGCGCGTGCCGGTGCACCGGCCGGCCGTCGAGCAGGATCTCGCCCCGGTCGCAGGGGACCAGACCGAAGAGAATGCGCGCGAGCTCGGAGCGGCCCGCGCCCATCACGCCCGCGACGCCCACCACCTCGCCGTGCGCCAGGGAGAAGCTGATATCGCGCACGACGCCGGGCACGGAAACGCGGCGCGCCTCGAGCGCGGGCGGCGATGCGGGCGCCGGCGTCGCGGGACCGGCGCTCGAAGGAGCCTCCCGCGCCCGGCGCGCGCGCACGGGGAAGACGTGCGACAGGCTGCGGCCCACCATGAGCGCGATCATCCGCTCCTGCGAGAATTCCCCCCGCGGCCCCGCGCCGGCGACCTCGCCGTCGCGCAGCACCACGACATCGTCGCACAACCGCAGCACATCGCCGAGCGCATGCGAGATGTAGATCGTGGCCATGCCGGCCGCGCGCAGCCGATCGAGCACGGCGAAGAGGCGTTCCGCCTCGCGCATGCCGAGCGACGAGGTCGGCTCGTCGAGAATGAGGAGCCACGCCTCGCGGCCGAGAGCCTTGGCGATCTCGACGAGCTGCCGCTCGCCCGCGGACAACCGCTCGACCGGTGTTGCGGGAGACCGCGCAAGCCCGACCTGCGCCAGCAGCTCGCGCGTCCGCCGGGCCAGCGCCCCGCGGCGGATCAGCGGCGTCCATGGCCACCGCGGGAGGTCGACGAGCAGGAGGTTCTCGGCGATGCTCAGGTTGGGAAAGAGATTCAGCTCCTGGTGAACGAAGGCGATGCCCTGCCGCGTTGCATCGCGCGGATGGCGCGGGGCATACGGCCGCCCATGGATGCGCATCTCGCCGGCATCGGGCCGCAGATTGCCGCCCAGGATGTTCATGAGCGTCGACTTGCCCGCGCCGTTCTCCCCCACGAGCCCGAGCGTGCGGCCCGCCGCGGCCGCGAAGCTCACGTCGCGAAGCACGCGAACGCCGCCGAAGCTCTTGGTGATGGCACGGAACTCGATCATGCGTCACGCTCGAATCGGCCGCATGCACGCACGCGGCGATGCACGGCGCTCATTTTTCCTCCAACCGGCTGCGCGCCATGTCGAGCACGGCGGCGCCGAGAATGACCGCGCCCTTGACCATCATGATGCTGAAGTGCGAGCGCCCCATGAGGTTGAGGCTGTTGTCGATCAGCTTCAGGAAGAGCGCGCCGAACAGCGTCCCCAGGACGCCGCCGCGGCCGCCGAACAGGCTCGCGCCTCCGATAACGGTGGCGCAGATTATGTCGAGGAGCAGCCGCTGCGCCAGCACGGGCGAGCCGCTCTCGGCCTGGCCGGTGTAGAGCACCGACGCGGCCGCGGCGAGCACGCCGCTTGCGACGTACGCGCCGATCACCACGCCGGGCACCGGCACGCCGGAGACGCGCGCAACGCGGGGGTTGTGGCCGACGGCGTACAGCCACCGGCCCCAGAGCGAGCGGGCGAGCATCACGTGGACGCCCGCGCCCGCGACGATCGCGATCGCGAGCGTGAGCCAGGTGCTGCCGCCGAGGGCGTTGAACGCGGCAGGGAGCGCGCCGATGTTCCTGGACTGGGTCAGCGCGATGGCCAGCCCGCTGAAGAACATCATCGAGGTCAGGGTGACGATGAACGGCGGCAGGCGCAGGCAGGCGATGGCGACGCCGTTCAGGGCCCCCGCCGCGGCTCCCACGAGCGCCATCGCGAGCAACGCGGCCGGCACCGCCGACGGGCTCCCGGCAAGCAGGCCCTGCTCGCCGCTCATGACCGCCGCGCCGGCGATGCTCGCCAGCGCAACGATGGACATGGCGGACAGGTCGATGCCGCCCGTGATCAAGACGACCGTCTGGCCCAGGGCGGCCACGAAGAGCGGCAGCAGCGTGGCGAGCACGTTCGCGATATTGCCGCCCGTCGCGAAATCGGGAGTGAACGGCGCGCAGGCCGCGCAGTACGCGGCGCTCAGAAGCAGCACGAAGTACTCGGACCGCAGCACGCGCAGCAACGGCGTGCGCGCGCGGCGGTGCGAGTCGGCGACGGCGGCCATGCTCTGTCCTCTCCAAACGCCGGCCGGCTACTGCGTCACGTTGGCTCCCCACATCCGCGGCGCCATCTTCTCGCGATTGGCCCGGTGGATGACGAAGCCGGGATCCTTGATCGTCTCGGGCGCCGGCGTGCCGGCGCGCGCATCGACGATCGCGCGCACGCACGCCGCCACCTCGAAATACACGTCCTGGACGCCGGTCGCATCGAGATAGCCCTCGGCCAGCATCCGGTACGCGGTGGCGTCGCCGTCGAAGCCTCCCAGGATGACGTGCCCCGGCTCGCCGGCCTTCTTGTACTTGCCGGCCCCGGTGAGCGCCGACACGATCGACGGGAGCAGGAAGTCCGACGAGGTGAAGATGAAGCTGATGTCCGGATTGGCCTGGAGCGCGTTGACGACGCCCGCCTGCGCCTTCTCCTGGTTCCATTCGGTCGGGACGCGCGCGACCACATCGAGAACGCCGGGGTTCTCGTTCACGGCGGCGTCGAAGCCGTCGCGCCGGCCGATGGCGTTGATGTCGCCCAGGTCGCCGATGAGGAGCATGGCCTTGTGCGTCGTCCCGGTCTTCTTCGCCTCGCCGATCATGTACGTCACCGTGTCCCTGGTGAGCGCGAAGTTGTCGGCCACGACCGCGACGGAGCGCGCGTCGCTCTTGTCGGGCGGCCGGTTGAAAAGCACGATGGGGATGTTCGCCGCGTTAGCGGCCTTGATGATCGGCAGGCAGGCCTTGGCGTCCTTCGGCACCATCACGATGCCGTCCACCTTGCGCGTGATGAAGTTCCTCACCTGCTCGATCTGGCGGTTGGCATCGCCGTCGGCGATGGCCTCGATGATCAGCATGTTGCGCCGGCCCAGCTCGGCCCTGAAGGCCTCGAGCGCCGCGACCCAGAACTCGGTCTGCAGGATCTCGAACGAGACGCCGATGGTCAACCGGCGTTCGGCGGCGGCGCCGCCCGCGCCATCGGGAGCGCCGCCCGGCTCGGTCTTGTTGCAGCCGCACCACAGAGCTCCCGCCAGGAGACAGCTCGCGGTCGCGAATCGAATTCGTTGCATGGGACTCAGCTCGCCTTCACTCCGGCACATGCGCCCGCAGAAAACGGACGCTGTCCTCGGCCCACGCGGCCTCGCGCGCCAGGGTCGCATCGAGATCCGGCCCGAAGGGCGTCCACAACTCGATGATGGCGTTGACATCGCGGCCGGCGGCGCGCAGCCTGCCGAGCAGCCACGGTATGTCCAGGCGCCCGCGGCCGGCGGCGCAGCCGTCGATGACGAAACCCATCGCGGAGCTCACCCGCGCGATGGTGAAATCCTTGACGTGCAGATTCAGAGCATAGGGCGCCAGGCGCTCGACCACCGCCGCCGGGCCTTCCAGGGCGCCGAAGCTGTTGACCGTGTCCAGGCAGACGCCCACGAGCTCGCTCCCCAGCGCTTCGACGACGCCCGCCAGCGCGGCGGCGGTGAAGCGGTCGTGGTTCTCGATGGCCAACCGGATGCCCGCCGCGGCGAAGCGCGGCAAGAGCGGCCGCAACAGGGCGACGCATTCGTCGGGCGACGGCTCGGATCCGCCGCCGTCCACGATGACGCGCACGAAGGGCGAGCCCACGCGCCGCGCGATATCGAGGTACGCCAGCAGGTTCGCGCCGTCCGCGATGCCGCGCGTCCCCACCTCGATGGCAATGCCGTTGGCTCGGGCGAAGGCGCACGCCGCCTCCAGCTCGGCGGGCGCCAGCGCCGTCAGCGGCAGATTGTCGCAGCACTGGACGACCGCGACGCCGAGCCGGCGCGCGCGCTCGAGCAGGTCGAGCACGGTCATGGGATGCGGCGGAGACCGGCCGGGCACGCCCACCGCCCACGTGTACGTGTACGAACCGATGCCGAGCTTCATCGTCGCCGCCTCAGCGCGCCGGCGGCAGCGCGCCTTCGACTATGGCGCGGACCTGCTCCCGGAGGCTCTCCGGCGAGAACACGCGTTTCCAGTCGGGGTGCAGAATGCGCTGCCGGCCGTATTCCGCGATCAGCCTCGCCCCGTCCGAGAACGGGAAGTCCACGCGGCCGAATGCGATCCCCAGCGGCACCTTGATGTGCCCGTAGAGGAAATCCTCGGCCGCCGCGCGCGGCACGCCGCGCCGCACGACCTCCTCCAGCGCCTCGCGCAAGGCCATTATGAGCGCGATGCCCGTCGTCTCGGCCATCGCCGGCTCCAGCATGGCCATCTGCTCGACCGTGATGCGATGCGCCCGCGTCACGGGCGCGAAGAAGTCGCGCGCCAGCCGTTCGCCGAGCGCGTAGTGGGCATCGGAGCCTCGCAGCAGCGCGCAGACGATCGGCATCCGCGCCTTTGTGCCGCCGAAGAAGTCGGCGCGGGCCTCCGCATCTTCCTCGAATTCGAACACGCTGGGATGGCAGGGGTGCGTGACGAACACGCCTATGTCCGCGCGCGCCGGCAACTCGCCGGCGTGCGCCGCGGCGGGGTCGAGCGTGATCAGCAGCGCGTCCGGCCGCATGAGCGGCACCGTGTCCCGGCTCACCCTGCCCAGGAGCTTGTCCGGCACGGCGAGAATCACCGCGCCGGCGTCCTCCACCGCCTGCGCCGCGGCGACAGGCGTCACCCCGCGCGCGGCCAGCAGCGCGGCGCCGCGTTCGCTCGTCTCGACGCACCGCAGCGCGCAGGCGGGATTGTCCTTGAGGTGATCCGTGATCCGGCACCCCATCTTGCCGCCGGCTCCGATCAATGCAACGTTCGTCATGGTCGGTCGCTTTCGTGTGGGAAGGTGACTGCCTGCCCGCTGCGGGCGGAATCGTAGGCGCCGAACACGAGCTCCAGGGTCTTCAGGTTGTCCTCGCCGCTCGTCTCCGCGGGGGCAGCGCCCTGCAGCGCCGCAAGGAGATTGGCGTTGCACGCGACGCCGCTTGACTGGCTGAGCTCGTAGCGCGGGTCGGCCCACGAGTACCGCGGCGGCGCGACGCGGCGGGACGACGTGCCCGCGGCGGTCGTGACGCGCAGCCAGTAGTCCGGCCCCAGCTCGACCGAGCCGCGCTCGCCCTCGACGAGCACGAACGTCTCGGGAAACCGGTCGTGCTCGACCCGGCTGGCGTAGCTCATCTCGCAGACCACGGTCGCGCCGGATGCCATTGCCAGCATCACGGTGGCCGCATCCTCGCCCCGGATGCCGGGAGTGATGCGGGACGTGCGGCAGAAAAGCGCGCGCGCCTCGCCGAAGAGCATCCGGGCGGCATCGAGAATGTGGGTGCCGATGTCCGTCAGGATGAACTGCTCCAGCTCGCGCAGGAAGGGCTGGTTGTCGAACACGGGAAAGCTGTTGGAGTACGTGATGCGGGCGCGGAAGACCGGCCCGATCGCGCCGCCCGCAAGCACCTGCTTGAGCTCGCGAAGCGGGCGCTGCCAGCGCCAGTTCTCGTGGACGAGCAGCGGGATCCCGGCGGCGCGGCACGCCGCCAGCATCGCCCGCGCATCCGCGAGCGCCGGCGCCAGCGGTTTCTGGCACACGGCCGGCACCCGATGGGCGGCCGCCAGTTCCACGAACTTCCGGTGCGTGTCGACGCTGGTGATGATGTCGAGGAAGTCGGGCTTCTCCCGCCGGATGAGCTCGCCGGCGTCGTCGTACACCGCGGCAATCCCGAACTCCCGCCCGAGCGCCTCGGCCTTGGCGCGCGTCCGGTTATAGAGCGCCACGCACGCGGCGCCCCGCAGCTCCCGCCAGGCGGCCAGTTGATAGCGCGACCAGTAGCCGGTGCCGAGGATGGCAAACCGCAGCTCTCGCATCGCCCATCACCACTCAAGATCCCGCGCCGCGACATGCCGGGCCGGGACACGAAACCCGCACGCGCCGCGCGCGTCGCGTCCGGCTCATCGTGGCGGATCGCCCATCGAATGTCAAGGCGCGCAATCGCGCGGCGAGAGCGTGCGAGGACCATGATGGGCATCGCAACGATTGGATTCTCGGCGGCGGGAAAAGCGCGGCCGAATGCGACGCAGAGGACACTCTTCCGCACGACAGGGGAGTGGGATCAATGGAGACGTACCCCCCTCGGGCGAGCCGCCTCCCGCAGTCGCCGGCTCGCCGGACGTGGCTGCCGGAGCCTTGAAGGACGGGCTGTGGAGAGGGGCGACATGCGTCTCCGCGCATCCGCGTATGACGCCGCATGTACGTACGCGAGGCTCGCGGCGGCGTATAATACCCATGACGCGCGGAGGCGACGAGCGCCGGCCGCGGCAATCTCGCGAATGCTGCGCGTACGCATCATCGTTGACGCGATACGTTCGTCGTGTCCGGCATGTTTCGGCTCGGCGCGCCGTGCCAAGTGCCGTGTCGTCGGGCCGAGAGGCTGCGCATCTAATTGGGAGCATGGAACCACAATGTTCGATCGGACGCTGGGGCGTGCGCGGGTGATGCTCCTCGGCGCGAGCGCGCTGTCGTTCGCCGCGTCAGCCGGCGATTTTCCGCAGTGGCGCGGCCCGCTTCGCAGTGGCGTTGTCCCGCAGAGCGGGCCGCTTGACGTTGCCTGGCCCGCGGAAGGGCCGCGCCTCGCATGGCGCAGTGAACGCCTCGAGGGCGGCGGTTACGGTTCGGTCGTGGTTGCGGACGGCCGCGCGTACGTGTTCTGGAATCGGCGCTACCAGGTGCCGCTCACGGGGCGCACGCTTGACGATGAAGGGTTTCGGCGCGTCGGCGGCTACGAGGAGCGACCGCCTGATGCGCTCATCGCCCTGGTGGAGAAGGTCCGGCTGGGCGAGGAGATCGGCAAGCTCGACGACAACGCGCGCAACGCCTGGATCGATCGCTGGCTCGAGCAGAACATTCCGGACGGGGATGCGCGGGGGAAGTTCGGCCCTTGGGCGGCCGATCGGCTTCGGCGCGGAAAGGGCGCATTGCCCATGGAGGCGCTGGCTCGCCTCGCCGCAGTGCGCAACCTCAAGTTCGCAAGCCCCGAGGCCCTCGATGCATGGCTCGTTGAGAACGCCATCGATGGCGACGTCAAGAAGAAGGTGATCGAGGCCATCCCGGCGTCGATTTCGCGCGGGGCCGATGTCATCGTCTGCGCCGGCGCCGCCGACGGCAAGGTCGTGTGGAAGAAGGAGTATCAACCCGGGGCCGACCAGGGCGACGCATCGAGCACTCCCTGCATTGTCGATGGCAAGTGCTACGTGGCCGGCCTCGACGGCGATGTCTATTGCCTCGATGCGGAGACGGGCGCCGAGGTGTGGAAGGCGAAGGCGGCGCCTGAGGGCGGAGTCGTGCATTCGTCCGTGGTCGTTGGCGAGGGCGTCGCCGTGGTGCTCGCCGGACGGCTCACCGGCATGGATGCGCGCACGGGCGCCATCCTGTGGCGACAGGCGAAGGTGAGCGGCCGCGAGAATTCTCCTGTTCTGTGGAAATCCGGGGAGAAGACGTTCGTCGTGTGCAACACGGAGAACGAGGTCGCGTGCGTCGAGCTCGCAACCGGGAATCTCCTCTGGCAGGTCCCGGGCGGCGGAAGATCCACGGCCGCGATCGATGGCAGTCTGCTTGTCGTTCAGTCGCCGAATCCCGAGATCGCCCTGGCTGCCTATCGTCTCTCCGAGACTGCGCCGGAGAAGCTCTGGTTCGTGCGCGGATGCTGCGATGGAGCGGCGAGCCCGCTCGTGCACGAAGGGTGCGTATTCGCAGTGACGGCGCGCAAAGTCGTGTGCGTCGAGGCCGCCACGGGAAAGGTGCGATGGGAGGAGAAACTGAAGGGCGAGGGCCACACATCGCCCGTGCTTGCCGACGGCAAGATTCTCGTCGTGGTCGATCGCAAGCTCCTTGCGATTCGTGCGACGCCCGCCAAGTATGAGCTCTTGTCCCAAGCGTCGCTGCCGATCTCGCAGTTCGCCTCGCCCGCTGTGGCCGGCGGCCGACTCTTCGTCAGGCTCAACGACGGCATCGGTTGTTACGACATCGGCGGCAGGTAGGCGTCGGTGAAGGAAACTCGACCGTGAGAACGTGGAACCCGCCGTCTACGTTCGAGGGCGCGCCCATCATTCTCCGGTTCGGGCTCGATCGCGCGAGGATCTCCCGGGTGGGCTTCGATTGACGGAGAAGCGGCGGCCATGACGACGCACATGACACGTCGATTTCCCTGACTGACCACACGTGCCATGCGTCCTTGCCTTCTGCGTGCAGCCGGGCCGCGCCGGACGCGCGCCCGATGTACAATGAACGAAGCGAGGTGCGCGATGAACGAGAGAGGCGAAACCCGAGGGAGACGGCTCCGCGCGGTTGCGGCCTGGGCGCCGGCGGCGTTCCTCGTTTCGGCCGCCGCGGCGGGCGGAGAGGCAGCGCTTGAGTGGCCTCCGGCGCTGCCCGGCGGCGGCGCCGTCCTGAGCGTCTCGTCTCCCGTGCTCCTGCAACCGCCGGGGGCCGCCTTGCGCGAAGGCGTTGCCGTCGCGCGGACGCCGCCGCTCGTCGAGGTGCTCTACTACCCGGGACAGGATTACCCGGGCAAGCCGTGGTCGAACTGGAGCGACGGCTGCGTCCACGAGGGGACGTACTACTCCGCCATCGGCGACCACCTGTCGCCCAAGGGCAACGCATGGGTCTTCGCGTACGATGCGCGGGCGAAGGCGCTGCGTGTCACGGCCGATGTCGCACGCATCCTCAAGTCCGCCGGCGCCTTGCCGCCCGAGATGGACTACGTGCCGGGGAAGATCCACGCGCCCCTCGGCTTCGGCAACGACGGCGCGCTGTACTTCTCGACCCACCGCGGCAGCCCGAGGACCACGACGGATGCATTCGGCTATCGCGGCGACTGGATTCTCCGCGCCTTCCCGGGCGGCGGGACGCGCGCGGCCGAGTGCGAGGTCGCGGCCGCGTTCCCGGTGCCGAAGCATTGCCTGCCCGCCGCGGTGCTCGACCCCGAGCGGCTCATCTTCTACGCGGGCACCGCCGACAGCACGGACGCGGAGACGAAGGGCGTGCAGTTCCTGGCCTACGACCTCGGGAACCGCAGGGTCCTGAAGGTGGAGCCGGGCGGGTTCGACCGCTGCGCGATATTCGCGCGCTCGAGCGGCAAGGTCTTCTGGCGCACGGCGGAGGGCGGGGGGGACGGCGCGGCGGACAAGGAGGCGGGCGAAGGCAGGGTCTACGACCCCGCGGCGAATACCGTGGCGCCGTGCTCCGGTGTCCCGCACGTCCGTTCGGCGACGACGGAGACCGCCGATGGCATCGTCTACGGGACGTCGGGGCGGGACTGCCTCATCTGGGCCTTCAACGTGAAGACCGCGGAGACAACGCTTCTCGGCAACGGCGCCGTGGGCGCGTGCACGTATACGACATCCATCGATGTGGATCCGACCGGCCGCTATCTCTACTACGTCCCCGGCGCGCACGGCGGCGGTTCGGCGGACGGCTCGCCGGTTGTCCAGTTCGACGTGAAGGCCGGACGCCCCAAGGTCCTCGCGTTTCTGCGCGCCATCAAGGACCGGGCCGGCTGCGAGTTCGAGGGGACCTTCAGCACCGCGCTGGATGCGAAAGGCGAGACGCTGTACATCACCTGGAACGTGCGGCGGCCGGCCATGCCGAAGGGATGGGACTCGTGCGCCCTGACGGTCATCCATATCCCCGGATCGGAGCGCCGGCCGTGAAGGCGCGCAAAGCCGGGAGGCTGCAGGCATGAAACGACGTCCGATCCGCCGCGCGAGCGTGCTCCTCGCCGCCGGTTTCGCGGCAGGCGCGGCTGCCGGCGAGGCGCCCTTCTCGTTCAAGAACGCGGCCGCTGCGCTGGGGCTCGCGCCGGCGCTCGAAGGCGTGATCGCGCACTCGGCCGCGTGGGGCGACACGGACGGCGACGGCCGGCCGGAGCTCTACGTCGGGGCGTTCAACAAGAGCGGCGCGAAACCGGGCGTCTTCTTCCGCAACGCGGGGAGCGGATTCGCGCCCGATGCTCAGGAGGTCTTCGCATCCTCCGGCCGCGCAAGCGGCGGCTTCTTCGCCGATCTGGACAACGACGGGGATCTCGACTTCTACCTCTCGAACAACGCGAGGGGCCACGCGGGAACGCCGCAGGGCGGGCTCAACGTTCTTCTCCGCAACGAGGGCGGCGGGCGCTTCAGCGATGTCTCCAGGGAGAGCGGCGCGTGCCCGGCGGATTTCAACGGCCGGAGCGCTGCGGTGCTCGACTTCGACGGCGACGGGTTGCTCGACATGCTCGTGACCGAAGACGGGGCGCAGGGCGCGCGGCTCTTTCGCAACAAGGGCGGCCTGCGGTTCGAAGACGCCACGGCCGCGGCCGGACTGCCCGCCGCGCTGCATAGCAACAGCGTCGCCGCGGGCGACCTCGACAACGACACCCGGCCCGATCTCCTGATCGTCGGGAAGGGCGGGAACCGGCTCTTCCTCAACGATGGGGCGGGGCGCTTCGCAGAGGCGCCCGGCGCGTCGGCGGTCTTCGCGATCCAGACCAGGGATGGGGACGACATGCCGTGCGGCGCGTGTCTCGGCGACGTCGACTGCGACGGCCGGCTCGATGTCGTCATCGGACAGCACTTCGATCACCCGTGGCGCGCGCCCGAGCCCGTTCGGCTGTTCTTGAACCGGGGCGGCCGGGGCGCGCTGGCGTTCGAAGACGTCACGGAGGCCGCGGGCTTGAAGAAGATCCCGATGAAGGCGCCGCACGTCGAGCTTCAGGATTTCGACAACGACGGCCGGCCGGATCTGTATACGAGCGTCGTGAAGTTCGCCGGCGGGGGCGTCCACCCGCTGATCTACCGGAATCTCGGCGGCGGCGGCGGGGGCGTGCGCTTTCGCGAAGACTGCCTGGCGGTCAACGACTTCCCGGCGGAGGAGGACCGCGCGCCCATGGGCAGCGGGGCGTTCTTCCGGAAGATGCTGGCCGAGCGGAAGATCATGTACTTCGCACCGGGGCCGAGCGCCGACTTCGATCGCGACGGGCGGCTCGACCTGTGCCTGCCGAGCTGGTGGGCCGAGGCGCCGTC
>JBFZCA010000198.1:0-10756 GCA_041308205.1 Planctomycetota bacterium
CCGCGACGCTGCCCGCGGCGCGCGCCGCCCCGGCTCCCGCGGCGGCGGCGAAGGTCGCCCCGCCCGTCCGCATCGGCGTGATCGGCACGGGCGGCCGCGGAACGTACCTCATGACCGTCGCACTCGGTCTCAAGGAGGTCGAGGTCACGGCGCTGTGCGACATCAACGCGCCGAATCTCGCCAACGCCGTCGAAGCCGCCCGCGCGGCCCGCGGCACAAAGCCCGCCGCAGTGACGGGCGGTCCCTTCGCGTATCGAGATCTGCTGAAGCGCGATGACGTCGATGCCGTCATCGTCGCCACGCCCATGCAGCTCCACGCGCCGATGTCGGTCGATGCGATGCGCGCCGGCAAGCACGTCCTGAGCGAGGTCGCCGCGGCAATGACGCTCGACGAATGCTGGGCGCTCGTCACCGCCGCCGAGGAAACCGGCCGAACCTACATGCTGTCCGAGAACTGCTGCTACTGGAAACCGATCTTGACGATCGCGCAGATGCTGCGCGCGGGCCTCTTCGGCGACTGCACCTTCGCCGAATGCGGTTACGTCCACGATTGCCGGTCCATTCAGTTCGCGGCGGACGGAACGCTCACCTGGCGCGGCGAGATGAACCGCGACGCCCGAGGCAACCTGTATCCGACCCATTCGCTGGGCCCGGTCGCGCAGTGGCTGGGCATCAACCGCGGCGACCGCCTCGCCGAGCTCGTCGCCATGGACACGAAGCAGGCAAGCCTCGAATTCTACGCGCGCCGCCGCTTCGGCGCCGATCACGCCGCGGCCGCGACGAAGTTCGCCGTCGGCGACTCGACGACGACGCTGATCCGGACGGCACGGGGCGCCTGCATCGACCTTCGCTACGACACGTGCTCGGCGCGGCCGCATCCGTCGACGACCTACTACGCGCTCCAGGGCGTGACGGCATCCTACGACTCGCGGCTCGACGGCATCTGGATCGACGGCCGCAGCAAGGAGTACGCATGGGAGCGCTTCGGAGCCTATGCGAGCGAGTTCGAGCCGCCGCTCTGGAAGAAGTGGGGCGAGGCGGCCCGCACGGCCGGCCACGAGGGCGGCGATTTCTTCGTGATTCGCGAGTTCGTCGACGCGTTGCTCGAGGGCCGGCCCGCGCCGATCGACGCCGCCGACGCCGCCGCGTGGAGCGCGATCATTCCGCTCTCGGCCGCCTCGCTTCGCGCCCGAAGCGCGCCGCAGGAGATCCCCGACTTCACGCGCGGGCGCTGGGAAACGCGCTCCGCGTGACGCGGGCCCGGGCGGCCTCTTGCCCCGCGGCGCGCGAACGCACATGATGGGTGTGTGCACACGCTCGTGCACCTGCGCTCGAAAGGAGAACCGCACATGCGTCAGAGATTCGATCGTCGCACGTTCCTCGGAGCGACCGCGTCCGCGGGCATCGGCGTCGCGCTCGGCGGCGCTCTCGGCCGCGCGTGCGCCGGCGCGGAGGTGTTGAAGGTCGCGCTGGCGAACGCGAAGAAGCTCGGCTGGAGCCTGTGCTGCCAGCTCTACACGTTCCGCGACCGGAGCTTTTACGAGGCGATCGAAACGATCGCCGCGCTGGGATTCGACAGCGTCGAACCGGCGTTCTTCCTGCCGCTCGCCAAGGGCGACAAGGAGCGCCAGACGAACGAGAAGCTCGACGATGCCGCGCGCAAGGAGCTCAGGAAGCGCCTTGCCGACCTCGGCCTCGCGATGAAGAACTTCTACGGCGACCTCGGCGCCGACACCGCCGAGTACCGCAGGAAGTTCGATTTCGCCAAGGAGATGGGCGTCGAGACCTTCGTCGCCGAACCGCCCCCCGAGGCCTTCGACGCCATAGAGAAGCTCTGCGAGGAGTACAAGATCAATCTCGGCATTCACAACCATCCCAAGTCGCCCCAGTCGCGCTACTGGCAGCCCGAGAACGTGCTCGCCGTCGTGAAGACGCGCTCCAAGCGCCTCGGCGGCTGCTGCGACACGGGGCACTGGGTCCGCTCGGGGATCGATCCCGTCGCATGCCTCAAGAAGATGGAGGGGCGCATCATTTCGATGCACCTCAAGGACGTCGCCGAGTGGGGCAAGCCCGAAGCGCGCGACGTGCCGCTCGGCACGGGCAAGGCGAACTTCGCGGAGGTGCTCAAGGAGCTGCGGCGCCAGAAGTTCCGCGGCGTCCTCACGATCGAGTACGAGCACCTCTCCCCCGAGCTCGCCAAGGACGTGGCGCAGTGCCTGACGTTCGTCGAGACGTGGGCGAAGGGTCCTCACCTGTAGCCGGGACGGTTCCCGGGCTCGATCAGTCGGCGGCCGTCCGGCTGTCGACCTCTTCGGCCAGGGCGCGCAGCGAGCCGGCGACCGCCACCGGATAGGGCGGCGCGGTCATATCCATCGCGCCGCCGTCCCGCGCGCCCTCGCAGGTTGACCGTGCGCGTCCGCTCGGATACCATCCTCTCACGGTCAAGGGAAGATGGGGTCGGTGCGCGCACGGTTCTGCACAGGAGGGGCGCTGCATGAGCGAGACGCGCGACACTGAGAGCTCCGCGGGCGGGCCCGGCGGCGCCGCCGATGCGCGCCGCGGCCGCCGGCGGTTTCTCGCCCTGATGGGCGGGCTCTCGGCGTGCTGGACGGGCGCGAGCCTGTACCCGGCCTACAGGTTCCTGAGCCCGCAGGCGGCGCCAGACCCCTTCGCCGAGAACGGCCGCGCCGCCGTCGAGAAGGTGACGCCGGCCGACGTGGCCAGGCCCGGCATGGGCAAGAACGGCGGCTATGCGGGCCGCGGCGTCATCATCTTCCGCACGCAGGCGGGCAAGCTTCGGGCCTTCGACTCCAAGTGCACGCACGCCGGCTGCAACGTCGAGTTCCAGGGCGAGCGGCTCTTCTGCAACTGCCACGGCGGCGTGTACGACCTCGACGGCACGAACATCGCCGGGCCGCCGCCGCGCCCGCTCACCGAGCTCGAGGCCTTCGAGCAGGACGGCCTCCTGTACGTCGCGCGCATCGCCGACCCGGCGAAGGGATGAGCATGGATCAGAGATTCGTCCCCATCCCCTCCGATGCCGAGGACGCGCTTCCGCCCGCCCGGAGCACCGCGGGCGCCGCACTGCGCGCGGCGCTGCGCCGTTTCCCCATCTGGCCGGTGATCGCGTTTCTGCGCGGGAAGCGCGTGCCGCAGCATCGCGCGACCGCATGGTACGCGATGGGCGGCCTGGCGCTCGTCTTCCTCGCGATCCAGATCGCGACCGGCATCCTGCTCATGGTCTACTACCGGCCCTCGCAGCCGTGGGCATCCGTCCAGCGCATCGTGAACGAGGTGCCGTACGGCGCATTCATCCGCTCGGTGCACCACTGGAGCGCCAACCTCATGGCGCTGACCCTCTTCGCGCACATGTTCTCGACGTTCTTCATGAAGGCCTACCGCCCGCCGCGCGAGCTGACCTGGCTCACCGGTTGCGCGCTCCTCGGCGTGACGCTCCTCTTCGCGTTCTCGGGCTACCTGCTGCCGTGGGACGATCTCTCGTTCTTCGCGACGCGCGTGAGCCTCACGGAGATCGAGAAGGGGCCGGGGCTCGGCCCGTGGCTCGCCGACCTCGTGCGCGGCGGCCCCGATGTGACGATCGACACGATCGGCCGCTTCTACGTCCTGCACGTGACCGTGCTGCCGCTCGCGGTGCTGGCGATCATCGGCGCGCACCTCCTCTGCATCCAGCTCCAAGGCGTGTCCGAGCCCGACCGCTTCGCGGCGCTGCCCGAACGCGAGAAGAAGTACCGCGCGTTCTTCGGCGACTTCATGATCGCCGAGATCCCGATCTGGCTCGCCGCCTCCGCGCTCGTCGTCGCGCTCGCGGCCGCCGTGCCGCGCGGCCTCGCGCCGGAGGCCGATCCCTTCGCGGCGGCGCCCGCGGGGATCAAGCCCGAGTGGTACTTCCTCGCGCCGTACCAGATGCTCAAGCTTTTCCCCGGCCATCTGGAGCTGATCGGCCTGGGGCTCATGAACGGCGCCATGCTGGGAGCGCTCGCCGTGCCGTTCATCGACCGCGCGGTGCCGGCCGGCGCGCGCGGCCGCATCATGACGGCGCTCGGCGCCGCCGGCCTAGCCGGCTTCGTCGTCCTGACCGTCTGGGGGCGGCTGTCGTGAGGAGGGGGCGCCGATGAACTACCCCGTCTGGAACGTCTCCTTTCTCGGCAGCGGGCTCGTCGTCGCGATCATCGCCATCATTCACGTCCTGATCTCGCACATCGCGGTCGGCGGCGGCATCTTCATCGCCGTCGCCGAGTGGTGGGCCGGCCGCCAGGCGGACGGCGACCGGGTCCGTACCTTCCTGCACGGATTCGTCAAGTACTTCCTGATCTACACGACCGTCTTCGGCGCCATGACGGGCGTCGGGATCTGGTTCGCCATCGGCCTTGCCAATCCCGAGGGAACAAGTCTCCTCATCCACCAGTTCGTGTTCGCGTGGGCAACGGAGTGGGTGACCTTCATCGGCGAGCTGACGGTGCTCTACCTCTACTTCTACGGCTGGGGAGTCAACTCGCGCCGTATGCAGCTTCTCCTCGCCGTGCTCTATGCCGTCATTGCCTGGCTCTCGCTGTTCGTCATCAACGGCATCCTGTCGTTCATGCTCACGCCGGGCGGCTGGACGCCCGAGAACCGCGACATAGCCGCGGGGTTCTTCAACCCGACGTTCCTGCCGTCGCTCCTGGGACGGACGCTCGCCATGCTGGTTCTCGGGGGGCTCTTCGCGATGCTCCTCGCGGCGCGCGTCGAGGACGGCCTGAAGGAGCGCATCGTCGCCCTTGCCGCCCGCTTCGTCCTTCCGGCGGCGGTCGCCATGCCGGCGCTCGCCGTCTGGTACTGGTTCGCGCTCCCCGAAGCGGCCCAGACAATGTGGCTCGACGGCGCGACCGGCGTGGCCGGCGGGAGGCTCGAGGCCGTGACGCGCTACTCGTGGCTCGCGGTGATCACGGGCGCGCTGATCGTGATCGGGACGCTGGCGTTCGCGGCGCGCCCGCGCGCCGTCACGCGTGCGGCCGCCCTGGCGATGCTCCTGATCGCGCAGCTCGGCGTTCTCGGCGGCGAGTTCTTCCGCGAGATGGCGCGCAAGCCCTACGTCGTTCACGGGACGCTCTACTCCAACGGCCTGTGGCAGGCGGAGTCGAAGTCGCCCGCGACGCTCGACGCGCCGTACTTCGAAGCCGCGCGCTGGGAGCCGCCCGGCATCGCGCCGGGCAGCCCGGCGCACGGCGAGTGGATCTATCGCCTGCAGTGCGCGAGCTGCCATACGCTCGACGGCTACCGCGCCCTCGACACGCGCACGCGCGCGTGGACGCCTGCGTTCGCCGAGCGTTTCCTGCGCAATCTCCCGCAACAGGGCGTGATGCCGCCCTTCCACGGCGACGCCGCCGACCGCGCCGCGCTCGCCGCCTGGCTGATCTCGCGCCATGGGACGCCCGTGACCGCCGCCGAAGTCGGCGCGGCCGCGCCGGAGGAGGTGACGCGATGACGCCGTTCCTCGCGCCGCTGCTCGGAGCCGCCGTGCCGATGCCGAGCCCCGATCCGCTCGGCTACCCGGCCGCGCCCGCGGTCATGCAGGCGCTCGCGTACCTGACGTTGACGCTGCACTTCCTGGCGATGATGTTCACGGTCGGCGGCGCGATGCTCGTTCTTGTCGCGTACCTGCGGGGCGATCGCCCGACGCAGCGCTTCTTCTCCGCGGCGCTGCCGCTCGGCTTCTCGTACCTGGTCACGTTCGGGATTCCGCCGCTCCTCTTCGTGCAAGTGCTCTACGGCCAGCTCTTCTACACATCGTCGGTGCTCATCGGCGTCTTCTGGATCCTCGTCGTGCCGCTCCTGATCGCGGCCTACGGCGCGCTGTACTGGCACAGGTTCGCGCGCGAAGGGCATCCGCACAGATGGCTCGCGGCGATGCTGGCGTTCGCGGCGATGCTCTGCATCGCCTTCATCTACGTGAACAACCTGACGCTGCTCCAGACGCCCGACGCGTGGCTCGCCAAGTACGCGGCGCACCCGGGCGGCATGACGCTCAACACCGCGGAGCCGACGCACGGGCCGCGCTACGCCTTCTTCATGCTCCATACGCTCGTCGTGGCCGGCGCGGCGCTCGTCCTGCGCGGCGCGCACCTGCGGCGCTGGGGACACGAGGACGCGGGCCGAAGCTCCGCGCGGCAAGGCGCGATCGCGATGCTCATCGGCCTGTGCGGCGCGAGCGCGGCCGCGGGCGGCGTGCTCGCCGCGATGCCGGCGGGAGTCCGCGCGTTCGTGTTCGGCAATGCGCTGCCGCTCGGGCTGCTCGTTGCGGGCGCGGGCCTCGATGTCGCAGCCGTGGGACTCGGCGCCATCGCGTCGCGCCGGTCGGGGCTCGCGGCGGCGTACGGGGCGGCCGTCGCGGTCACCGGCGCGCTCGCGTGCCTCGTGGTGCTGCGGGATCAGGTGCGCGGCGCGTACCTCGAGCCCTACTTCAGTCTGAGCGGCGTGCCCGTCTACGCCCAGTGGGGCATGCTCGCCATCTTCGCCGCGTCGCTGGCGGTGGGCCTCGCACTCCTGATCGTGCTCCTGTGCAAGATTGCGCCCGCGCTCGCCGCCGGGCGCCGGAAAACCGCGTGAACCGCGCGTGACCCCGTGGGACTGCACGCATGAAAGCGCTCTTGTTCGAAACGTTCGGAGGCCCGCTCGCCGTGGCCGATGTGCCGGACCCGGCGCTGCCACGGGACGGCGTCGTCATTCGCATGAAGGCGGCCGGCATCTGCCGCAGCGACTGGCACGGGTGGATGGGACACGACCCCGATGTGCACGTGCCGCACGTGCCGGGGCACGAGCTTGCGGGCGTCATCGAGGCGGCGGGCCCGGAGGTGCGAGGCTGGAAGGCGGGCGACCGGGTCACGACGCCGTTCGCGGTCGGCTGCGGCCGCTGCGCCGAATGCCTCTCGGGCAATCAGCACGTGTGCGAGCGCTACTACCAGCCCGGTTTCACGGGCTGGGGCGCCTTCGCGGAGCGCGTGGCCGTGCCGCACGCCGATGTGAATCTCGTCCGGCTCGGCGATGGCCTGGACTTCGTCGAGGCGGCGAGCCTCGGCTGCCGCTTCGCGACGTCGTTCCGCGCGGTCGTCGCGCAGGGGCGCGTGCGCCCCGGCGAGTGGGTCGCCGTGCACGGGTGCGGCGGGGCGGGGCTTGCCGCCGTCATGATCGCGGCCGCGGCGGGCGCGAACGTCATCGCGATCGACATCAGGGACGAGGCGCTCGCCCTCGCACGCGACATCGGCGCGGCGCACGCGTTGAATGCGCGCGCAACCGGCGATATCGCCGGCGCCGTGTGCGCGCTCTCGGGCGGCGGCGCGCACGTCTCGCTCGACGCGCTCGGCAGCACGGAAACGTGCCGCAACTCGATCCGCTGCCTTCGGAGGCGCGGCCGCCACGTCCAGGTGGGCCTCATGGTTGCGGACTACAAGGATGCGCTCGTCCCCATGCACGAGGTGATCGCCAAGGAGCTCGTCCTTCTCGGAAGCCACGGCATGCCGGCGCACGAGTACGCGCCCATGCTCGCCATGATCGCCGCGGGCACGCTCGCGCCGCGGCGACTCGTGCGCAGGACGGTGTCGCTCGCCGAGGCGGAGGCGGAGCTCATCGGCATGGCCGCGTTCGGCACGCTCGGCATCACCGTGGTCGATCGTTTCGACGCATAGAACGCCGGCAGGCGCGGGCGACTTCGCGACGCTCGCGTCGATGTGCCGCCGCCGCTACACCTCCAGGCCGATCGTTTTGGCGTACTCGAGCGCGTCGGCGCAGTACTTCGTGTCGGCGTGCTTCTTCTTGAGCGCGGCGATGGCCGCGACGATCTTCGCCGCCGCGCTGCGATTGGCCTTGAGGCACGCCTTGTCGCTGAGATCGACCGGATTCTTTCCGATTCCCTTGAGCTCGGCGCCGGTCTTCATGATGTCGGCGAGGATCTTCCCGGCCTCGTACTGCGCCATGAAGGCTTTGTCTTTCTTGAGCTCGGCGAGCTTCTTCTCGGCCGCGGCGCTCTGCTCCGCGCCCGAGAACTCCTTCTTGATCCTCTCCAGCAGCGCGTAGCACTCGTATGGATCGCTCTCGGCAAGACCGTCCGCATCCTTCACGAGCTTGTCGGCGTAGGCCGTGCAGCGCTCGACGATGCCCTTCGCCTCGGCCGCGGTCTCGGCGTCCGATGCGCTCGTCTTGCTCTTGGCCTGCTTGAGCACGGCGCCGACCGGCTGCCCGCTCTTGAGCGCCTGCCCGAGCTTGGCGAGCTTCTTGAGCGGCAGATCCGCAAGCAGCGGGTGCGGGGCGGCGGCCATCGCATCTTTCAGCGCATTCGCGGCGCTGCCCGGATGGCCTTCGAACACGCACTTGCCCGTGTGGTCGAAGATGAACATGTGCGGGATGCCGCGCGAGTTATCCCCCTCGACGCGGCCGCCCTTCACGATCGTGTAGTTGACTCGGTTCTGCCTGCAGACCGCCTGGACCTCCTGGTCGGTGCCGGCCTGGCAGTGGTTGCCGATCACGTAGAGACCCTGCGCTGCGTAGTCCCTGACCCAACTGGCCAGGTGCGGGATCGCCGCCATGCAGGGGCCTCAGGACTTCCCCCAGTTCTCGAAGACGACGACGTGGCCCTTGAGGTCCTCCATCGTCAGCTTCGGTCCGAAGATGTGATCCCCGATCGAGCTGATCTGCGGCGCGGCCGCGATCTGCCACGCGACCAGCCCGCTCACGATCAACGCTGCGCTTCGTCCAGTCATGAGTTTCGAACCTCCCGTTCAACGGCATCCCCGACCCCAGACACATTATAGCCTGTCCCGCATTCCTTCCAAGCGGTTTTTCGGCGCGCGGGCGCCGGGCGGCGTCACTCGGCGGCGTTCCTCGGCGCGGCCGCCTCCTTGGCGAGCGCGTCGTAGCGCGCGCGGAGCTCCTTCACCTTCTCCGGGAGCTTGGCGGCGAGGTTCTCTCGTTCGCCGGGGTCGTCTCGCAGGTTGAAGAGCTCGACGGCGGCGTCCGGCGCCTTCTTCTTGCGCGGCGCGGCGGCGGGAGCGGCGAGGACGAGCTTCCAGTCGCCGACCCGCAGCGCGCCGCCCCTCGGCGTCGTGTTGAAGAGCACCTCCCCGCGCGGCGAGGGCTTCCACTCCGCGATCGCCGCCCAGGCATCGCGGCCGTCGATGGGGAGCCGCTGCTCGGGCGATGCGCCGGCGATCCTGATGAGCGTCGGATACCAGTCGACCATGTGCAGGGGCTCGCCGACGACGCTGCCCGCCGGGATGCGGCCCTCCCACGCGGCGAAGGCGCACACGCGGACGCCGCCCTCGTAGAGGGTCCCCTTGCCGGCGCGAAGCGCGCCGTTGTCGGTCACGCGGCCGGGATTCGGCCCGCCGTTGTCGCTCGAGAAGATGAAGAGCGTATTCCCGCGGCGGCCGGTCTCGTCGATCGCGGCCGCGATCTGGCCGACCGCCTCGTCCATGGCGGCGACCATGCCGGCATAGGTGCGGCGCACCCCCGCGAGGTGCGCGTAGGGCTCCTCGTAGCGCGGCGGCACCTGGTGCGGCGCATGGACCGCGTTGAAGGCGACGTAGAGAAAGAGCGGTTTCTCCTTCGGCTGCGCGCGGACGAGGCGGACCGCCTCGGCCGCGAGGAGGTTCGTCGTGTAGCCGGATTCGGCGAGCGGCTCGCCGTTCCGGTACCAGTCGAGCTTCCCGTCGCGGACGTGCGTGAAGTAGTCCAGGGCGCCGAAGAGATGCCCGTACCAGTGGTCGAATCCGCGCGCGTTCGGCCAGTACGCCTTGTCGAAGCTCCCGAGGTGCCATTTGCCGACCATCGCCGTCGTGTAGCCCGCCTCGCGGAGCGCCTGCGGCAGCGTCCGCTCCTCGAGCGGCAGGCCGTAGGTCGCATTGGGCCGTATGACGCCGACCTGGAGCCCGCATCGCATCGGGTAGCGCCCCGTCATCAGCGCGCAGCGCGTCGGCGAGCACACCGGCTGCACGTAGAACTGGTCGAGCCTCGCGCCGGCGGCGGCGAGCTTGTCGAGGTTCGGGGTCTTGATCTCGGTCCCGCCCATGAAGCCGACATCGCGCCGGCCGAGGTCATCGGCGAGGATGAAGACGATCGTGGGGCGGGCCGCCGCCGCCGGGCCATCGGCGCCCGGCGCCGCAGCCGCGCCGATCCACGCGCACGCAACGGCGAGCGCGACGACGATCCTGAGCTTGTTCACGTTCATCACGGTGCCTCCACAGCCCTGATTCATGCAATGTAATCGCCGCGTCGCGCGCGATCAAGGGTTCCGCGGCGCCGGCGGCCCCGAACCCTTCTCCCCCCCTCGCGCCCAATCAGGCACCCGGATGTCGCGGGCGGGCGCATCCGGCGGCGTGAACGGCTTGAGATCGATGACGGGGGTTCCGTCGAAGGCATCGATCGCATCGACGGTCACCACTGCGCCCTCGACCGAGACGATCTTGCAGACCGTGAGCGCGATCAGGTTCGGGCGCATCGGCGACCGGCAGGCGAAGACGCCGGTCTCGGGATTCTCCCGGTTGCCGCGCGGATGGACGCGCAGGATTCGCCGTTTCTGCGGGACGTCGTTCTTGTCGAACCACCAGAAGACATGCACGTGCGACCACTGGTCGAGCCCGAGGAGAGCGTCCTTGTACGCATCGAGAATCCGGACGCGCGCGGGCCCGCTCTCCTCCTTCTCGACGCGGCCCACCGGGTACACCTTGAACACCGTCTCGGCGGGAGCCGGCTCGGCGCCGGCTTC
>JBFZCA010000199.1:0-4150 GCA_041308205.1 Planctomycetota bacterium
CCGGCGCCACGGTCACCGGCGCCGCCGCACTGCCCGCTGTCTTGGCGGCGGCGGCCGCGTCGAAGCACACCGACGTCACGGCATCCGTGTTGATCCAGAAGCCCTCCTCGAACGTCGCGCCGGCGAACTCCGTTCTGAGCGCGTACTTGCCCTCGGGGAGCTCCCGCGAATCGCCGAAGACGCCGCGGGCGACTTCCCGCCCTTGCCCATCGCGGACCCCGTAGCCCGAGGGGCTTCCCAGGACGGCCGCGCGCAGCTCCCGGGTCAGATCCGCAGCGCGCGCCACCGGCCAGTAGGTCCCCTTGGCGAGACGAGCCATTTCGGCGAGCTGGCTCCTCCAGTCCTCGCGATTGATGTCGAAGCCCACGATGTGCAGCGTTACGTTCCGGACGCGCCCGAACTCGGCTGCGGCGGCCAGGGGATCCTGCCGCGGCAGCGTGTCCTCGCCCCCGTCGGTGAGCAGCACGACCGTCACGGGGCCCGCCTCCGTCGCGCCGGCAAGATCGCGCGCGGCTTCGCGAAGGCTCAGCGCGAGCGGCGTCTTCCCGCGCGACCTGAGCGACCGGAGCTTCTCGACGAACTTGGCGGAATTGAGCGGCGCCATGGGGATCTCGATCGCCGTGTCCTCGCCGGCCCCGGCATCGATCGCCGTCTTGCGGTGCCCGAAGACCCGCAGGGCGACGGGCGAGCCGGCGGGGAGCTCCTTGACGATCGACTCGACGGCCTCGCGGGCGACCTGGAACTTCGCTCGCCCGTCGATTGCATCGAGCATCGACCCCGAGGCATCGAGCACGACGTAGAAGCGTTTCTCCGGCTCCAGTTCGACGGAGGTCCGGAGCGTCCCCGACCCTCCGCGCGCGACCTCCTCGACGAGCCGCGGCGTCGCCCGAGTCAGGAAGAGGAGCGCGAAGCTCGTGTCGAGCTTCGGATTCTTCTGGTCCTTCGATACCCAGGAGCCGTCCTCCTTCTGGACGTCGACGAGGTACCGGGCTCCCTGCGGGTACCATTCGTGCTCGCCGATGAACTCCGTGTCCAGGATTCGCCCCACGCGCTCGAGCGAATACAGATAGTAGAAATGCCAGTCCTCGCTCTCGGGATTCCCGGCGACGCTGAAATGTCGGGTCAACCAGGCGAGCCCCCGCTCGATGCCCTCGTCGTCGCCGGGGTCCTTCTCCCCAAGCTGGAAGCGGTTGATCGCCAGCGCGCAGATTCCCGCGCAGGTCATGCTGCCGTACGACGAGCCGGTCGTGTAGCCCCAACCGCCGTCCTCCTCGTTCTGGCGCTCGCGGTAGGCGGCCAGGCAGCGCTTCCAGGTCTCGGGCGGAACGCGGAGCTTGCTGCGCGCGGCCGAGTGCATGCCGAGCAGCGCGAACTGTGACGAGGAATTGTCGCCGTTCCGGCCCGTCTCCCACGGCGTCAGGCGCGCCATGTCCTCGCCCGCGGGACCGGAGCCGTCGAGCGCTCGTCCGCCCGAGACGCGCAGCGCGCGCGGCTTCTCATCGAGCTCGCCGAAGACCTCCTTCGGGATCTCGGCGGAGTAACCCCACGATCCCTCCGGGCCTTGCGCCTCGAGGAGGTACCGCGCCGCCGTGCGGAGCTTGGGAAGGAAGGCCGGGTCGCCGTACGACTCGATCAGCATGGAGAGCACGCCGTTCTCGTAGCAGCCCAGTTCCTTGCCAGGCTGCGCCGCCGCGATGCACGCGCGCAGCGCCGTGTCTATCGCGGGGTTCTTGTGGTGCGCACCGGCGTGAACCAGGGCCAGGGCCATGGGAAGATCCTCATCGTCCGAGTTCATGGCCGCCCGCCGGCTCTTCACGTTCTTCAGCGCGAGCTGCCACAGGAACGCGCTGCCGCGGTCGATGGCGCGGTTCACGTCCTCGGCCTCGAGGCCCGCGCCCTCGATGCCGAGCGGCGTGCGGTCGCTTCGCGCGCGCACGCGAGGGCGCTCCTTCTCGCCCTTGTTCGCCGTTGCGGGCGGCGCCGGCGGCTTCTTCGGCGCGGCCGCCGCCTCCTCCTTGGAAGGAGCCGGCGCCTTCGTCGCACCCTCCTTGTCTTTCATCTCGGGCGTTGCGGCGACGCCCTTGCCCGTCTCCGCGGCCGCCGGCGCGGCCTCGATCGGCGGCAAGTCGACGACCTCCGCCTTGGACACGCCCGCGTACGCCAAACGCGGCGCGCGCTCATCCTCGGCGATGCGGAAGACGATCTGGAACGACCGCTCCTCGCCGCCGGGAATCCATACGAGCGCGCCCGGCCTGCGCGGACCGCGCTCGGTCACCGCATCGGGCGGAGACTGGGAACCATCTGCGCCGGCGTACTGCAATTGCTCGGGCGCCTGGAAGAACTCGCCGCCCTTGCCGGCGTTCCTCACCGTCACGTCGAGGATGAGGAAACGATCGTCTCCCGCGTCCTCGCCGGCGAACCGCTCCGCCGCGGTCTGCCCCGTGACCGACAGGAGGAAGAAGTCGTCCTTCACCGATGCGAGCGCCTTGCGCGGCGGCGCGGGCGGCCGCGCGCCCTCGATCGGCAGCACGATGCCGGCAGGCTTGAGAATCTCCGATGACCCCGGCACCTGGGCGTTGGGGAAATCGCAGCGCAGCTCGAGCGACGTGCACGGCTCGGGGGCCAGGAACACTGCCAGGCCTCCCGTGAAGATGTCGGGCAGGAAACGGGGCTCGGGGGCGAGCTCGGTCTCGGGCTCGGCCGCGCGGCTGTAGACCCCGTCGATGACGAGATGCAGGTAGCGGCGCGACTCCTTCCAGTCCGCCACGGTGCCCACCGAGGCTTTCGCGCCCGGCCGCGCCTTGGGATCGAAAGCCGTCGCGTCGGCCTGGGTGACGAAGAGGCTCCGCGCGCGGAAGTCGACGACGACGAAGGCCTCGCCCGCGGGCGCCGTGCGGCCCGCGAATTCCGCGGCCTTCCGGACGCCGAACACCGCGGCCTGGACGACCTCGTTCTTCCCGGGACCCGCAACGGGCTTCTCGTCCTGCAGTTGCCCGTCGGCGAGCAAGGGAATCTCACAGAATCCGTGGACGAAATCGTAGAACCTGAACGCGAGGCGCTTCGGGAGCGCCCGCGCGCTCGTCTCGTAAAGGAGCCTTCCTTCGGCGGTCGCGCCCGCGTGGGGAAGGTCGAGCTGCTCCAGGGTCAGCGCGCCCGGCACGTCCGTCGATTCGCGCGGGCGGATGACGGCGCGCTCGTCGGCGACGAGGTACAGATGATCCGCGACGCGCGGGATCCGATACGCCACGGGAACCTGCTGATCGCGGACCACGGCGGGCGTGAGAATGTTGCGCCAGAGCGTGTCGATGACGAGGAAGCGCCGGCCCTCGGGGGCGCGCGCCGGGCCGAACGCATCGACCCACGCGAGCGAGCGCACCTCGATGACCGCGGCGCGGTTCTTTCCCGTGACGCCGGCCGCGACGAGCTTCCCGGGCTCGAGGCTTCTCAGCGGAGCGCCGGCCGCCGGCGCGGGCGCCGCGCCTTCCGCGCGCGGGCTCGCAGGAGCGAACGCGAATCGTCGGGCCGCTTCGGCGTACGCCGCCGAGGGCGTCTCGGGACGCGAGAGCAGCGCCGTCGTGCCGCGTGCTCCGGCGGGATCGAACGTGACGATTCCCGCCGCGCCGCCGCCCGTCGGGGCAAGGAAGATGTTCCTCTGCGGCGCGAAGTCGCGCGCGCCGCCGCCTCTGCCCGACACGATGACGGCCCGGACCTTGGGCGAGCTCGCCGCCCATGCGGCCGCATCGGCTGCGTCGGCATCGGCCAGGATCACGATGCCATCGGCGGCCGCGGCCGCCTTGGGCAACGTTGCCGAGAGGGCCGCGCCGGGCTCGACGAATCGGAGCCCCGGCACGGCGTTGCCGCCGGGAAGCTCCATCGATGGCGCGCGCACCGCAATGCCGATGAACGCGGTCTTGACGCCGCCGCGCTCCACCACGGCGAAGTCCTTCCACGGCGTGTCAAGTCCCGCGGGCAGGCGGAAGCTGGCCGAGACGACGTGGACCTTCGCGCGGCCGATCGCATCCGCCAGCGCGGCCGCGTCGCCCGCAAGATCGCGATGCGCGAGGTTCACGACATCGAAGGGCACGGCCTCGGCGAGCGCCGCGGCGCAGGCGGCCCGTTCGCCGGGGGCCGCGCCCTGCGCGACGAACGC
>JBFZCA010000200.1:0-16797 GCA_041308205.1 Planctomycetota bacterium
TGTGTCGCGCGGGCCTTTACATTTGGTCGGGGCGAGTGGACTCGAACCACCGACCCCCAGAACCCCATTCTGGTGCGCTAGCCAAACTGCGCTACGCCCCGGCAGTCGTACTCTGGCTTAAACATATAGGGATAAGCGGGGGGCGTCAAGGGCTGTTCGCGGCCGTCGGTTCGCTCCTCCCCAGAAACTCCATGATGCGGTCCGCGTACCTGCGGTCCACGCATTCCCGGTACAACGTGAAGTAGGTCTCGCTCGCGAGCACGTTCTTCAGGTCCTGGATGCGCTGCTCGAGCTCGACATCGAGCTTGTAGTCCGCGAACTTCCGCGCGTAGTGGTAGAGGTTCGACACCACCTTGAACATGGTCACCGGCGAGGAAATCACGTCCAGGTGCGCGAGCACATCGCGGAACCGCTGGTCCTCGTCCTCGACGCCCTCGGCCAGCGCCGCGCTCTCCAGGAGCAGCGTCTTGACCCGGAGGTCGATGTGCCCGGACACGGTCGCGAGCGCGGCGCATTCCTTGAGGACCGCCAGCAGGCCGCCCGTGTTCCGGCGCCTGATCTCGAGCTCGCCGCGGCACGCCAGGCAGTCGCTGATGCCCTGGAGATGGCCGGAGGCCCCGATGCCCTTGAAGAGCCGCTCGGCCTCCCGGTAGGCGGCATCGGCCTCGTCGAGCTCGTTGCGGGCGAGCGCCAGGTCGCCGTGCGCCAGGCGCGCGTACCCCGCGGTGAAGGGCGACGGCTGCGCGTCGACGCACTTATCCGCCTCCGCAAGGGACTGCGCCGCCTCGTCGATGGCGCGCGCCGCGAGCGACGCGGCGGCCGCGCCCAGATAGCACCAGAAATACCCCTCGAGGCTGCCGATCTTCTCGACCGCCGCGAGGAGGTCCGTGTGGAGATAGAGATCGCGCGCGCGCGCGTAATCTCCGAGCGAGTAGTTGACCTGCCCGAGCCTGAGAAAGTAGCGCTTGACGAAGTGCGCCGAGGCGCGCGTGCCGAGCATCATCCGCGCGTGCTCGTAGCGGTCGAGCGCCCCCTGGATGTCGCCGCGCATGTAGTGGACATCGCCGAGAAAGAACTCGGCCTTGGCATACTCCTGCAGCGCCGGCGGGTGCTGGTCGAGCAGCTCGGCGAGCATGCGCTGCCCGTCGAGCAGCGCGATGCGTGCATCCTCGACGCGGGTCCGCATGCGGAGAATGATACCCTCGAGGACGCGCAGCCTGCCGCGGTCGAACGTGCCGCCGCTGTGCTCGAGGAGCGTTGCGGCCTCGTGCGCGAGCTCCCCCGCCCGGTCGTAATCGCGGTCGCGGCGCATGACGATCAGCGCCTTCACGCGGAGCGCCTCGGCCCATTCCTGGCATCCCCACCGGGGAGTCACGGGATCTATGGCCTCCTGGGCCGCGGCGAAGTCCCCGAGGGCCGCGAGCGCGCCGGCAAGCAGCGCGCGCTCGCGCGCTTCTGCGGTGCCGGATTCGCGGATCATCGCCAAACGCGTGCGGCGCAGGTCCACCTCCTCGTGATACCACGAGAGGCGGTTGCACGCGGCCGCCGAGAGCGCGAGAGCCTCGAGGTGCGCCTCGCGGCAGCCGTTGGGGGCGGCAACGATGGGCTTCAGGACATCGATCACGGCCTCGAAATCGCCCCGCGCGAGCAGGGCGTGAGCGCTGGAGATGCGCGTGTGAGCGCGGCGGTTCATCGCGCACCTCCGTCGACGGACGGCAGGCGGCACTTGACCGCCGGCGCTCCGGCTGCGGCGGCCGTGACGTCGATGACGACGGTCACGCGGTCGTCGCGGTCCTTCTCGTTGACGAAGACCAGGGTGACCGGCACCGCCTGCCCCGATGCGAACGACGCATCGGGCGGCGTCGCGATGTTCTTCAGGGCGTAGTAGGGGAGCAAGGCGGCGGCGATGGTCCGCACGTTCCGGTCCTCGAGGACGGCGTCGACCGCACGCAGGCCGTCCTGCGTGCAGGCCACGGCGGGCGGCGGAGGCGCCTGCGAGGCGAGGACCAGCTCCTCGGCTTCCGCGGCGGTCCACGTCACGCTGCCCGTTGCGCGATCCTGCGTGCGAGTGATGCGCGTCAGCGCGAATCGCACGTGCTCGGGCTGCGTCGCGGCGCCAAGCGCGAAGTAGAAGTCCGCGGTCCACCGCGCGGCGCCGTCCGACGAGGTCGAACGCACGGCGACACGCGCGATCGAGGCGCCTCCGGCAATGCGCTCCATCGTGCTCGGCCGCGCGAGAAGCTCGCCGAACGCGCGGCGCAGGTAGTCGACGTCGCCCTGGCGGACGCAGAACGGATCGTCGTCCTGGGGCGGGGGATGCGGCCACGGATCGGCGGCTTCCAACGCGAGGGGCACGCACAGCATGCCAAGCGCCCAACCCACGCAGTTCATGACAGGTCCTCCTTTCACCCGGCGCCGAATCTCCTCGGCCGCACGGCGCAGGCGGAAGCTCCTTGTGCCTCGGGCGGCCCGGGCGGATGGCCTGGGCCCGCCTGAAGCATGCCGGCGGAGACACGCTTGTCTCCACGGACATCTCACGAACAAACGCTCAACTTCCCTGTTCGCAGGCGTTAGTCTACGAAGTGATGCGCCGGATTGTCAAGGCGAATGTCGCGCCCGGCGCCGCGGGAAGAAATATATTTCCGGGGCCGCCGGCCGGGACGCCGGGGCGTTGCCCGGGCGGAGCCGTCCTTCGGGCGGAGCGTGCGCGCGCCGCCCTTACCAGCGCATGAGGCCCGTGTTGTGAAAGAAAAACGACGGGAAGGCGCCGAGCACGGGGATGACCATCGACTGTTCGCGCCGATCCTTGTCGTCGCCGGCAAGAAAGGCGATCACATCGAAGAGGACGCCGCCCATGCCGGGGCCGTCCCCGAGGCGCGCCGCGGCGCCGCGGGACAGCAGGTACTTGATGTCGCGAAACGAAGCGCCGATGTCGTCGAGGGCGGCCCGCCCCTCGGGGCCGAGAAGCCACGCGAGCGCGCCTTCGCCCTTCCGGCCCAGGTCCGCGAAAAGCCCGCGCACTTCGTCGATGCGTTGCCAGAAGGGATCGTCCGAGCTCAGGAGCCCGGCGCTGCCGCGCCCCTCGGCGACGGCGTCGCGCAGCATGGAGACCGCGGCGGAGATCTCGGACACATCCCGGGCGACGGGGCTGTCCTTCGACGATGCCATCGCCAGGAGAACCGCGGCCGCGCTGTCGTCGCCGCGGATCGCGCGCACCTCCCGCCCGATCGCATTGAGCGCGTCCGTGAGCTCGCTGTCCGCGGACAGCATGCGCGCCAGGCTCTCGCGATCGGCGGCCGGCGCGTTCGCGATGGCGGCGATGTCGCGCTGCAGGGTTCCGCGGTACAGCTCCCCCAGAACGCCGCGGCGCTCGTCGAGGGCCTTCGCGAGATCGTTCAGGTTCTCGATCAGGCCCGGCGCGCCGCCCCCGGGCGCCCTGCGGTCCATCACGTCGCCGATGACGTCGAAGAGCGTGGCGGGCATCGCGCCGCGGAAGGCGTTCCCGCGCGCGGGCGCGCCCTTCCCGGGCCGGACATCGACGATGCATCCGCCGAGGACGCTGCGGTCCGTGATGCCGAATTCGGCGTCCTCCCGCAGGTCGAGCGCGCGGTGAAGCGCGAGCGTTGCGGTGACTCCGCCGGGTTCGAGCGCAAGGGATGTCACGCGGCCGACGATGACTCCGGAGGCGCGCACCTCGTCGCCTTCCTGCAGCCCGCCGGCCGACGGCAACAGGACGCTGATGCGCTGCGGCGCGTTGGCGCCGACGCCCGGCAGGCCCTTGATGACGAGCAGCGCGCCGAGCAGCGCCGCGCCGAGCGCACACGCGATCGCGCCGGATGCGGCGTCGCGCCGTGCGTGTGTGCGCGGAACGGAGGGGATCATCGGTAGAAGAACCACGTGATGTAGTAGCCGAATATGATGATGAGAATATAGGAGATCACGACCGCGCGGCGGGTGGCATAGCCGACGCCGATCGCGCCGCCGCGGGCGCGCAGGCCCTGGGTGCAGCCGATCACGGCGATGAGGATGCCGAAGATCAGCGCCTTGAAGAGACCGGTGAAGAGATCCTTCGTCGTGAGGGCCTCGAGCGCATCGTTCCTGAACAGCGCGAAGCTGACGCCGAGCTGCGTGTTGGCGAGCACCGCGCCGCCCGCGATGCCCATGACCGAGCAGTACACGGTCATCATGGGGCACACGCAGGCCATGGCGAGCAGGCGCGGCATGACGAGGAACTTGGCGGGGTCGATCGCCATCACGTGCAGCGCATCGATCTCCTCGGAGACGGACATCGTGCCGAGCTCGGCCGCCATGGCGGACCCGATGCTCGCGGCGAGGATCAGGCCGGTCATGAAGGGGCCCATCTCGCGGATCATCGCCACGGCAACGACCCGGCCGATGAGCGAGTTCTGTCCGAACTGGCTCAGGGAGAGGCCGCCGTTGAGCGCCAGGATCATGCCGACGAAGATGCTCACGACCATGGTGACGGGAATGGCCTCGGCGCACGAGATGCCGAGCTGGTCGAGGAACGCGCGCCAGGACGTCCGCCTGAAGAGCAGGCGGATGTAGGCCGCGGCCTCGAGGAGCAGGATCACCCCGTAGCCTGCCGTGTCAGCCGAAGTGTTGACCCAGGCGCCGAACGCCCGAACCCATCGCACGCGTTATCCTCCCGAGCCGAACGGAATGAAGAAGATCCTGTAGGTCACGCGCGGCCCCTCGCGCTCGCGCGCGAAGAGCCCTCCCGCCACCCGCCACGCATCGGCCTCGGGGCCATCTTCCCACGAGTACAGGCCCCAGAGAAGCTCGAAGCCCCGCGCCGCGCCGCGCCGCGAGTAGCGCGCAAGGTGCAGGAGCCGGCCCCAGAAGGCATCCGTCGTCGCATCGTACCACGGGAGCAGGCTCAGCGCTTCCCAGTGGGCGACATCGTCCTTCTCCTCGTAGCTGAAGAACGGCCAGAGCTTGCGCCGGTACAGCGCGCGCTTCTCGTCGGGCCATTCGGCATCCGTGCTCCACCACAGCGGAACGATCCAGAACCGGCGCGCCGCGACCGAGCCGTCGTCCTGCGTCTCGCGGCGCACGAACGGCCACGCGGCGAACCAGCGCGAGCGCTCCTTCTGGCGCCAGGACCCGAAGAACGGCCAGAGGTCGAACTGGCGCTCGTCCGCGTCGATCGTGTAGCGGATCGGGACGATCGATGCGCCCCACGATTCGATGCCGCGGGCGCGGTCGTCGTAATGCGCGTACAGGGGCCACATGATGTGCGTGCGCGAGACATTCTCGCTCGCCGAGCGCGCGTAGAACGGAAAGAAGGCCCAGGCCTCGGCCGGCGTCGGCGTATCGAGCTGATTGCTCTGGCGCGAGAAGAACGGCCAGCACACGAACGTGCGGCGGTACTTGGGCCGGCCGCCGGGCGTGTCCGCCCAGTAGTGCGCCCAGAACGGGAGCACGCGGCCGCCCCCCTGCGCGGGCCCCCGGACCCAGTTGACGATCGGCCAGAGCACATGGCGGGAGACCCGTTCCTTCTCGCGCATTTGCGCATAGAGGGGGAAGAGCCAGAACGAGAACTCGTCCTGTCCGAGGAAGCTCTTGATCGTGCCGCCGAGCGGAAAGAGGGCGAAGTGCGCGCCCGCATCGGGGCTGTCGCCCCAGGCGATGAGCGGGACGATGTACAGATCGCGGTCGAAGCCGCCTTCCTGCGGCCGCGAGCGGTAGGCCATGACGGGCAGGAGCCAGCACGACGTGCCCTTGTCGTCGGTGCGATGGCGAAAGAGCGGCCACACGACGCGGACCTCGTCCGGCCCGGTCGAGAAGAGCGGCCTGACGAAGAGCTCGCCCGTCGTGCCGTCGTACTCGATGAAGGGCGGCAGCCCGATGCGGTTCTCGATCGTCCGGCAGCCCGCCGCGCAGAGAAGCAGCGCAAGCAGCGCGGCCGGGCGCCTCGCCCGGACGCGCGCACGATGCGGATCGGTCAGGTTACCGGATCGATGCATGAGTCCTCGCGCATTCAACGGCGCAGATGGTATCCGACGGGAAGCCTTTCCGCCGCACGCGCCCGCCGCGGTGCGCCCGGCGGCGCGTTTTGACAGACTCCCCCCTACCGGTTACTATCGGACATTTGCCGCCCGCGTCGGCACGGAAATGCCCGGAGACCATGGATCACCCCTACGCCGATTTCCTGCTCTCGGTCGAGAAGCCCTCGCGCTACGTCGGCGGGGAGTACGGCAGCGCTTCCGACACGGGCGGCATGCCGGTCGCCCTCGCCTTTCCCGATGTCTACGAGATCGGGATGTGCTTTCTCGGGTACCACATCCTGTACGATGTCCTGCGCCGCGAGCCGGGGATCCGCGTCGAGCGGGTGTTCGCGGCCTGGCCCGACCTCGAAGCCGAGCTGCGAGCCCGCGGGCTCCCGCTCGTGAGCCTCGAATCCTGGCGGCCGCTGCGCGATTTCGCGGTCGTGGGGTTCTCGCTCCAGTACGAGCTGTCCTTCACGAACGTGCTCGCCATGCTCGATCTCGGGCGCATTCCGCTCAGGAGCGCCGATCGGGGCGAGGATGACCCGATCATCATTGCCGGCGGACCCGTCGCGTTTCAGCCCGAGGCCCTCGCGCCCTTCCTCGACGCCGTCGTGCTCGGGGACGGCGAGGAGGCGCTGCCCGTCCTCCTGCGCGCCGTGAGGGACTTGAAGGCCGAGGGCGCGCCCCGGCGCGCGATCATCGAGGCGCTCGGCGCGTTGAAGGGGATCTACGTGCCGGCGTCCGTGAGGGTCGCGGACGACGCCGCGACGGGGCTGCTGGTGCCGCAGGGCGCGGCGCTGATCCGACGCGCGCCGCCGGTCGACCTGGCCGCGCACCCCTTTCCCTCCGCGCTGCCCGTGCCGGACACGGAGATCGTCTTCGACCGCTACGCGATCGAGATCGCGCGCGGCTGCAACGGCGGCTGCCGCTTCTGCCAGGGAGGCTTCATTTATCGGCCCTTGCGCATGCGGTCGCACGGCGACGTTGCCGAGACCGTGCGCAAGGGGCTTGCCAGCAGCGGCTTCGAGGCCGCCTCGCTGACGGCGCTTTCGACCGCCGACTACCCCGGGATCGAGTGCCTCGCGGGCACGCTCGCCGAGGAGCTGGCGGCAAGCTGGACCGAGCTCTCGATCTCGTCGCTGCGGGCCTACGCGCTGCCCGATGCGCTGTTCGATGCGCTGGGGCGCATCCGCCAGAGCACGCTCACGTTCGCGCTCGAGGCCGGCACGCAGCGGCTCCGTGACATGGTCAACAAGAACATCCGCGAGGATGACATCATGACCAGCGTCGAGCGGGCCGCGCGGAGCGGCTGGCGCCGGATCAAGCTGTACTTCATGATCGGCCTGCCCACGGAGACCGACGATGACGTGCGCGCGATCATCGACGTGACGCGCGGCATCCGGAATGCGGCCGCGCGCTTCGGGAAGAACGCGGCCGCGGGCGTGACCGCATCGGTGTCGACCTTCGTGCCCAAGGCGCACACGCCGTTCCAGTGGGAGCCGATGCTCGGCCGCGAGGAGATCAGGCGGAAACAGCGGCTGCTCTACGACCTGGCCACGCGCGACCGCATCAGCCTGAAATGGCACGGCGCCGAGATGAGCATCGTCGAGGCCGTCGCGGCGCGCGGCGACCGCCGCGTCGCCGAGGCCGTCCTGGCGGCCTACGAGAAGGGCTGCCGCTTCGACGGCTGGGCCGACCAGTTCGACTTCGGCAAGTGGGAGGCGGCCTTCGCATCCGCAGGCATCGACGTCGCGAAGTATCTGCGCGCGCTGCCGGTCGGATGCCGGCTGCCGTGGGACCACATCGGCACGGGCGTGGACGCGGAGTTCCTGGCCGAGGAGCGCGCGAAGGCCCATGCGGGCGTGGTCTCTCCGCCGTGCTTCTTCGATCGGGTGTGCCACGGCTGCGGCGCGGCGTGCGACTTCGAGGCGGCGTCGGCGGTCAGAGACACGATTCCCGCGTCCTCCGTCCAGGCGGCGCCCGACAAGGACTTCGCCCCCTGGCGCATCACGTTCCGCCGCGACGGCCGCATGCGGTACATCTCGCAGCTCGACCTCGTGCGGACCTTTCCGCGCGTGTTCCGCCGCGCGGGCATCGCGCTCGGCTACAGCCGGGGCTTCAGGCCCAAGCCGCTGGTGAGCTTCTCGCCCGCGATGCCGCTCGGAGCCGTCGCGCTGCGCGATCTTGCGGACGTGAGGCTGTGCGCGGGCGGGCTGACGGGTCAGGAGCTCGCCGCGCGGCTCACGTCGGTCGCGCCCGAGGGCCTCGAGTTCCTGCAGGCGCGCGAGCTCAGGGAATGGGAGAAGAAGCTCTCGCGGCGCGTGGACGCGCTGGACAGCGCGGTCGCGCTCGGTCCCGGGTGCGCGCGCGAGGCAGTCGAGGAGGCGGTCGGCCGCTTCATGGACGCCGAGAAGGTCGAGCTGACGCTGCCGACCAAGCACGGCTACGACAAGCGCGTCGACATTCGCGCGTGGGTCGAGGAGGCGCGCGTGTGCGAGCACGTGGAGGGAATCGACCGCGCGGATGGCCCGTTCCTGTTCCTGCGGACGAGGCCCGAGATCCGGGTGCCGGCGGTCGTCGCGCACATCGCCGGCGCGGAGATTCCCGGGACGCGGATCTACCGCCTGGATCTGGTGGCGCGCGGGGCGCTGGGGTTCGCGTCGATCAAGTGAGCCCCGGGCGCCTCACCCGAGCCAGGCCAGGTTGGGGCGCGCCTCGGCCACGGTCGCGGCGGGGCCGTGCCCCGAGTGGAGGACGACGTCGTCCCCGAGCGTGAAGATCTTCTCGACGAGGGATTGCCTGAGCGCGTCCGTATCGCCGCCCCACAGATCGGTGCGGCCGACGCCCATCGCGAACACCGTGTCCCCGTTGAAGGCGATGCGCGCCTCGGGAAACACGTACGCGACGCTGCCCGGCGAATGGCCCGGGACATGCAGGACGCCGATCGAGCCGCCGGCAAGCGGCAGCGTGCCGTCGCCGTCGAGGAGCACGTCGGGCGCGGGAAGCGGCGGGGGCGGGGGCAGCCCGAACACGCGCGCCTGCGCGTCGAGCTTCCGCCAGAGGGGGAGGTCCGCGCGGTGAAGCACGATGCGGCCGCCGCACGCGGCCTTGAGCTCGCCCGCGGCCTCGACGTGGTCGATGTGGCCGTGCGTGCACAGGATGTAGGCGAGCTTCCCGCCCTGTTCCTCGAGCTGCGCGGCGATGCCCTCGGCATTGCCGCCCGGATCGATGACGCACGCCTCGCCCCCGGCGCACGTGAGCACGAAGCAGTTCGTCTCGAACACGCTGACCGCCATACGCGTGAGAGCGGCGATGCCGCCCGGGCCGCCGTCGCTGGGCATGGTCGTTCCTTTCCGTGGAGATCGGCGATGCCGCAATTGTAGGCGGCGGCGCGGCGCGGGGGAAGGCTCGCGCCGGCCCCGGCCGCGCGCGGGGTGTTTCGCATTCGCCGAAGTTCCGTTATGCTGGCGGGCGAGCTGCAAGCGCCATGGTGACGGTCTACATACTTGCCATCGTCTTTCTGATACTGTGCTCGGCCTTCTTCTCCGGAAGCGAGACCGCGGTCTTCGCGTACGACCGTATCGAGGCGCGCGATCTTGCCCACCGCGGCAAGGGGCCGCTGGGGCACATCTACCGGAATCTGCATCTCTTCCTGCCGACGGTCATCTGCCTGAACCTCGTCGTGAACGCGGGCATCAACGTCCTCGCCGCGGCGCTCACCGATGAGCACCTGGGCAGCGCGTACCTGCCGCTCGTGGGCGCGGCCGTGACGGTCCTGATCATCGCGTTCTCCGAGCTGATACCGAAGACCGTCGCCGTGAGGCACACCAGGTCGATCGCGCCCATCGTCGCCGTGCCGCTGGTCGTGCTGATGACCGCGGCGCGGCCGCTCATAGCCGTGCTCGTGTGGGCCTGCAGGGCCGTGCAGCGCCGCGTGCCGTTCAAGGCCGTACCGGTCATCACGGCCGCGGAGATGCGGTACGCCGTCGACGAGGCGCTCGAGCGCAAGGCGATCGGCGAGAACGAGGGGCGGGTGCTCCGGAGCATCATGTCGTTCAGGGAGCGGCCGCTCAAGGGTTTCATGACGCCGAGGCCGGACATCATGTTCCTTCCCGTGCAGACGCCGCCCGAGCAGGTGCGCCACCTCGCGCGGATGTGGCGCTTCGCGAGGCTTCCCGTGACGCGCGGCAAGGATCTGGACTCGGTCATAGGGTGCGTGCACGTCAAGGAAATCCTGGTGCTCCCCGAGCCCGCCCTCGCGCCCGCCCTCAAGCCGGTGTACTTCGCGCCCGAGTGCATGACCGCGGGAAACCTCTTCCAGATCATGCAGGGGCGCGGGCTGTCGCTGGCGATGGTCGTCGATGAGTACGGACAGGTGGCCGGGCTCGTGTCCATGCACGACCTCCTCGAGGAGCTCATGGGATCGGAGTATCCCGATGAGTTCACGCCCGAGGCGCCCTGGGTGATCCGCAAGGTCCCGACCGGCTGGGTCATCAACGCCGCCGCCCCCGTCGCCGCGATCAACCGGCACCTCGGGCTGGCGCTGCCCGAGGACCGCGGCCGGACGCTCGCGGGGTTCCTCTTCCAGCTTCTCGGGCACCTTCCCGAGCGCGGCGACGTGCTGCAGTGGGGCGGCTGGGAGTTCGTGGTGCAGGTCGTCAGGCGCAAGCGCATCGCGGTCGTGGGGCTGCGGAAGGAGTCCCCGTGATCGCGGCGCTGTGCGTCCTCCTCGTTGCGGGCTGCGCGCTCTCCGCCCTGTACAACGGCGCCGAGATCGCGATCGTGTCCGCGAACCGCCTCAGGCTGCGGTACCTCGAGAGCCGGGGCACGCCCCGCAGCGCGCAGGCCCTCGACATCGCGCGGCGGCGCGAGACGTTCGTGGCCAGCGGGATCGTGGGCATCAACGCCGCCACGGCGCTGGTCGCCTTCGTGGCAACGTACCTGGCGCGCCAGGTGCCGTGGCTCGGGCACGGCGCGGGGGCGTACGCCGCGTTCTTCGCCGGCAACGTGCTCTTCCTGTTCTGGATCGAGCTCCTGCCGAAGGCGATCGTCCAGTTGCAGCCCACGCTGTTCCTGCTGCGCCTGGCGGGGTTCATCCGCTGCTCCCGCACGCTGTTCAGCCCCCTCGTGTTCATCGTCGATGCGGCCGCGCACCTGCTGCTCGGCCGCGCCGTGCCCGGCGAACGCATGACGCGGCAGGACCTGGAGAAGCTGCTCCTGAGCCCCGAGGCGCGCACGGCGATCCCCGGTCCCGAGAGCGAGATGGTGAGCCGGTTCCTGTCGTTTCACCGCGTGATCGTGCGCGACATCATGACGCCGCGGGAGGTCGTCGTGAGCGTGCCGGAAAACGCCGGGGCGGAGGAGTTTCTCGCCGCGGTGCGGCGCTCCGGGTTCACGCGCCTGCCGGTGTACGGCGCCGCGGGGCAGAACTTCACGGGGCTCGTGAACGTGTTCGACATCATCTACCGGCAGGAGCCTCCGGCCGGCGTCGGAGAGCTCGCCCGCAGCGTGCCCGAGATCGGGACGAGCGAGCTCGGGTGGAGCGCGCTCCTGCGATTCCAGGGAACGCCGCACCGCATGGCGTTCGTGCGCGATGCCGCCGGGCGGCACGTGGGCATCGTGACGGTGGAGGACCTGGTCGAGGAGATCATGGGCGAGGTGGGGGGGAAGTTCGAGTAGCGCCCGCGCGCCCGGCCGGTCACGTCTTCAGGTTGTCGAACAGCACCGCCCCGAGGCCGCCGAAGAGCAGCACGGGCAGCCATGCGGACACGAGCGGCTGCAGCGTCCCCTTCCCGGCAAGCTCGATGCACATGGCGTTGACGACGTAGAAGGCGACGCAGATGACGCAGCTCACGAGAATGCCCAGGAAGACGTTGCGGTTGTTCTGGTTCAGGACGAACGGCAGGCCCAGAAGCAGGAGCACCACGTGGGTCAGGGGATAGGCCCAGTGCTGGTGCATCTTGGCGAGGAGCGGCGATGCGTAGCGCCGCCGCTCGAGCTGCCGTGAAAGCTCGCCGAGCGACAGGTACTGCGAGCCGCCGCCCTCGGTCTCGAAGTCCTCGGGAAGGAGATCGGTGTCCAGCGCGAGCCGCTCGTACTCGATCCAGAGCTTGCCGTCCGGCGCGCGCAGCGGGATGCCGCGCTCGTCGTAGCGGTACTCGCGGACGGACTCGCGGCCGCGCTTGAGCGCCCAGAGGCCGCCGCGGGGCAGCTCGGGGGCGGGCTCCCAGACGATGAAGTCCGCGACGTACTCCGTGACGACGCCGGATCCTCCGCCGGCGGGGACGGCCGCGCGGAAGACGACCCGCGCCGACTCGCCGACCTTCTGGACCGGCCAGTAGCAGCGCAGCGAGAAGCGGGTTCCGGCGGCATCCTCGATGAGCAGCGCCTCCTTGGCCGTCTTCTTGTGGGCGAAGGCGTAGACCCTGCGAATCTCGTCCTTCATGGCGGGGATGAGGAGCTCCTGGAGGAGGAACGTGAGCAGCGCGAAGCCCAGCCCCATCGCGAAGATCGGCGCCACGATGCGGTACAGGCTCATGCCCGAGCATTTCAACGGCAGGAGCTCGTTGTTCCTGTTGAGCAGCGTGAGCGCGAACATGCCCGACGAGAGGGTCAGCACGGGGCCGAGGTAGTACGTGTAGGCGACCGGCAGCATCACGCCGTAGTACTGGGCGAGCGTCACGAGCAGCGGGCCGGGCGCATCCAGGAACTTGCCGATGCGGCTGAGCGTGTCGGTGGCGACGTACAGGCCCGTGAACGAGAGCGCGCAGACCAGGTAGGCATAGAGGTAGTTCTCGAGCACGTAGCGGTCCCGCACGGGCATGAACGCGGTCAGCAGCTTCCACACGCGCATGGCACGATCCTCACGTCCTGCGGAGGCGGAGCAGGAAGGCGCAGCCCGCCGCGAAGAGGAGCACATTGCCCGCGTGGATCGCCAGCGGCGCGGGCACGCCGTTCCGGGCGACTTGCGTGCCGATCATCATGAACGGATAGAACACGCAGATCGCCAGCAGGTTGCCGGCGAAGAACGGCACCAGCCGGTTGCGGTTGTTGAGGAGGAAGGTGAGCGGCGCGGCGGCCCACAGGAAGCTCAGGCACGAGAGCGAGAACGCGCGGCGCGTCGAGATCTCGATGTGCGCCCTGGCGATGTCGCGCCGCAGCGCATCGGCCTTCTGCGTCAGTTGGCGGCGGGCCTCGATGTCCTTCTCCGCCTCCATGCGCGCGGTCGTGGCGTCCAGGAGGCTTCGATTCTCCGCGAGCTCCCGCCGCAGCAGCGGCGTGTCGCGGTCGCATTCGCGCTCCTGCGCCTCGGAGAGCGCGATCGGCAGCCGGTACCTGCCGACGCCGATCTTCTGGAAGAAATGCGAGTCGCCCTTGTCGCCGCGCAGGACATCGTCCGGCACATCGATGCGGGCATCGTCGAAGTCGACCTCGAGCAGCTTGTCGCTGACGCGCCTGACCTCGGCCCGCCGCGCCGAGATCTGGATGGGGAATTCCTGTCCCGAGGCGACCGACGATTCGCCCGTCAAGCGGCCGATGTCCTGCACGGAGATGAACACGTCGTCGAGGACGTTCCCGCGGTAACTGCCGCAGTAGATCCTGCCCATGTTGCGCGGGAGCGGCAGCCTGAAGTCGGTCCCCACGCCGAGGTCGGTGAGCTGCGCGAGGAAGCGGCGGCCCAGATTGCGCTTCTCGAAGCCGATCTCGGGGAGGACGAAGCCGTTGAGGTAGTCCGTCACGACGGTGCAGCAGAGACCCAGGATGAGCACGGGCGCCATGAGCTGCAGGTGCGACACGCCGCAGGCCTTGAGCGCCGTCACCTCCCGATCGGCGACCAGGCGGCCGAAGCCGAGGGTCACGGCGAAGAGCAGCGAGATCGGCAGGGTGTAGTACATGGAGAGGATCGAGATCTTGGTCAGAAACGGCCAGATGTAGGTGAGGCTCAGGCCGTCGTTCTGGACGAGCTGGAAGGCGATGACGGCGATGTTCATGACGGACTGGACGAGGAGCGCGATCACGAAGATCGCGATGATCTCGATTCCAATATAGCGCCAGAGGACGAGCGGCGGTCGCCTGAGCATTCGCAGCCTTCTCCAGGGAGAACCCCGTGGAATTCACATGGTACCGTCGAGGCGGTCGAAGTCAATGGGGGGGCTAGGCGCAGCGGCAGGGCACGGCGCCGCAGCGCGGGCAGCCCGCGCCGTACTTGGCCGCGGCGGCCTGCTCGAGGTCGATGCCGTGCAGGGACGCCAGCGACGCGAGCCACGCGAGCACATCCGCGAACTCCCCCTCCAGGCCGCCGGGTTCCGGCCGCACGATTCCGCGCGCCAGCTCGCCGACCTCCTCGACGAACCAGGCGAAGGTCAGGCCGGGCGCGCGCCGGGCATCCCGCTCGTAGTACGTGCGCTCGATGAGCTTCTGAAAGTCGCGGATGGTCATGCGGGCGCTCCTCCGCACGGGGGACCCTGGGCCCGCCACACCCTGAGCGACGAGGCGAACGCGTCATCCTGGGCCGGGAAATCCTCGCGGAAGTGCGCGCCGCGCGACTCCCGCCGCCAGAGCGCGCTCTCGGCGATGAGCTGGGCCACCACGAACATGTTCTGGAGCTCCCACCCCTGCGGGTCGACGAACTCGACCTCGGCCACGCAATCGCTCCAGCGAGCGAGGAGCCGCCGCGCATCCGCAAGCTGCTTTCCGGTGCGCACGATGCCGACCTCGCGCGCCATGACGCTCTCCAGGCTGCGGCGCATGTCCGCCAGATCGAGGTCGCGGCGCTTGAAACCGGTGTCGATTCTCAGTGCGGGAGGCCGCGTGGCCTCGGGCAGCCCCGCGATGTCCTCCCACGCCCGGCGGCCGGCCCGGCAGCCGAACACGAGGCCCTCGAGAAGCGAATTGCTGCCCAGGCGATTGGCGCCGTGCAAGCCCGACACGGCGACTTCTCCGCAGGCGTACAGGCCGGGCAGCGTCGTGCGCCCCCAACTGTCGGCCGCCACGCCGCCGATCGTGTAGTGGGCGCCCGGCCTGACCGGAATGGGCTCCCGGACGGGGTCGATGTCGAATTGCCTGCAGATCGACAGGATTCCGGGGAACGAGGCCGCGAGCTTCTCCCTGCCGATGCCCGTGAGATCCAGGAAGACCATGGGCTGGGTGGTCTTGTTCATGCGGTCGAGGATCGCGCGCGCAACGACGTCGCGCGGGGCGAGCTCCGCCATGGGGTGGTACGACGGCATGAAGCGGACGCCGGCGCCGTCCTTGAGCACGCCGCCCTCCCCGCGCGCGGCCTCGGTGATGAGGAAACGCTCCGCGCCGGCGATGTAGAGGGTCGTGGGGTGGAACTGGACGAATTCGAGGTCCTTGAGCTCGGCGCCCGCGCGGTAGGCTATGGCCGCCCCGTCGCCCGTCGCGTGCGGGCCGTTGGTGTTCTCGCGGTAGAGCCTGCCGTAGCCGCCCGACGCGAGCACCACGGCGCGCGCCCAGATCGCGACGAGGCCGGAGTGGTCTCGCCACGTGAGCAGCCCCGTGCAGCGGCCGTTTTCGGTGATCGCGTCCAGGACGTACGCGTTCTCGATGACCTGGATCGACGGCATGGTCTCGACCCGCCTGGCGAGGACGCTGAGGATCTCGTGGCCGGTGGCATCGCCGCGGGCATGGACGATGCGCGGCTTGCGATGGCCCCCTTCCTGGACGAAGTGGATGTCGCCGTCCCGCCGGTCGAACTTGGCGCCCCAGTCGATCAGCTCGCGGACGCGGTCGACGCCCTCCAGGACCGTGATCCTGACGACCTCCTCGTCGGCCAGGCCGCACCCGCTGGCGAGCGTGTCCTCGATGTGCAAATCGGTGCTGTCGCCGGTGCGCTGGGGCATGAGCACGGCCGCCACTCCGCCCTGCGCGCGGTCGGTGTTCGCATCGGGGATCTTGCCCTTCGTGAGGACCGTGACGGAGGCCGCGCCCGAGGCCGCGATCTCCATGGCCGCGCGCAACCCGGCGACGCCGGCGCCGACGATGGCGACATCGGTGAAACGGTGGAGGATGCGGCGCGAATCGAACGAGCACAGATAGCGTCGATTGAGCATGGAGGCAATGGTATCCCACGCGAGGCGACTGCGGTACCGGCGGGCCCGGGCTTGCGATGCGCGATCCGCCTGGGGTACCATGCTGCCTGCGCGCGATCGCGGCGCATCGCGCGCGCGAGAGGTGTACAACCGCGATGCATCCGTTCATCCTTGCGGGCGCACTGCTGCTGGGCGCATGCCTCGGGAGCTTCGCCAATGTCTGCATCTGGCGGCTTCCGCGGCCGGGGCTGAACCCGGCCAAGCCGGCGCGTTCGCGGTGTCCCCGCTGCGGCGTTCAGCTCGCGTGGTTCGACAATGTTCCCGTGCTGAGCTGGTGCCTGCTCGGCGGCAGTTGCCGGTCGTGCGGCGGGCGAATCGCGTTCAGGTACACGCTGGTCGAGATCCTGATGGCGGTGCTCGCGGCGGTGATCGCGGCCGAGTTCCTGCAGCCGGCCGGCGGGGAATGGGATCCGCGCACGGGCGCCTTCGCGTTCTGGCTGCTCGTCGCGTGGGGTCTCCTGATCGCGGCCTGCATCGATCTGGAGCTCATGCTGCTTCCCGATGAGATCATGCTGCCGTTGCTTGCGATCGCGCCGTGGTTCTTCATGCTGTCGGACTGCCGCGTGGGTCCGGGCCAGGACGGGCTCGGCGGGTTGCTGTTCGGGGCCGTGACGAAGGCCGCCGGGGGCGGGCTCGGCCTCGGCCCGCAGGGAGCGGCGGCGGCGGCTCTGGGC
>JBFZCA010000201.1:0-3747 GCA_041308205.1 Planctomycetota bacterium
CGCGCGGCGCGCCGCCGCAAGCGACGCGGCGCAGATCGAGGTGTCGCCGGTCGAGAGCTCGCCGGCGCCGCGCGCGATGTCCTCCTTGACCAGCGCCACGTACGCGGGCGTGTGGCAGGCCAGAAGGTAGTCATCGTCGGCGAGCGGCGCATCCAGGGCGACGGTCTTCTTGTCGAGCCCCGTGCGCGCGAGCGCCGCATTGATCGCGTCCAGGCGCTCGGGGCGCTCCGGATGCCCGAGGCCCGTCAGGTGCCTCTTGTAGATCTCGTCATACACGAAGCCCACCGCACGCGTCTCCGCGCCGGCGTTCTCCCCCGCGGCACTCGCACCCATGTGCGCCCCCTTTCTCTTGGGCTGTAGGCTGTAGGCTATAGGCTGTTGGCTGGAGGACCGACGACGGTTGGCATCGACTGGCGGTCAACACGATCGCCGTCCCCAAGTCTCCGGGCCGCTCAGCTACGGACCTGTTCGCAACGGCGTCCGCACAACCGGCGCGCCGTCACTCCGCCGGCGGCTCGCGCTCGATCTTCCACAGGCCCGCGCCGCGCGTTCCCACGAAGAGCGCCCCTCTACGGCCGTCGACGCACAGCGACGTGATCTCGGGAAGATGCATCGGCGGTCCCGGCAGCGCGCTCCAGGAAGTCCCGCCGTCGACCGACATGCGCACGACGTTGCCGCCGGCGGCGTACAGCACGGTCGCATCGATGCACAGCGCCGATGCCTCCGCAAGTCCGCTCGCTGCGCGCACATCCCAGACGGCGCCGCGCGTGGCGCTGCGGTGGAACATCCCGCGCTCGGTGAGCACGCAGAGGATGCCGCCCGGCAGCGCCGCCAGCGCCGCCACGCTCTCCTCCACCGTCAGGATCTGATCCCACCTCGCGCCGGCGTCCGAGCTTTTCCACACGCCCGAGGTCGGGGCGCGTCCGCCCACGTAGAGGCAGTCGGAGCGTTCGGGGTCGGCCGCGAGCGCGCGCCACGGGCTCACGCCCGCGGGGAGCTTCCGCTCCTTCCACGTCGTTCCGTTGTCCGCGCTCATGAAGAGCGCGGGGGCGGCGCCCGCCACGAGCGCATACGCGCGGCCCGGATCGGCGGGCGCGAACACGATCTTCCACGGACCGGCGGGAGAAGCGCCGTTCCGCATGATCATGCGCTCGACGTTCACGCCCCGGGCCCGGCCGTCGATCCGCCGCTCGCGCGCGTTGCCGTGGTAGATGCACACCTCGCCCTTCCACTGATCGACCGCCGCCGCGATCAGGGCATCGCCGGGGCCGACGGCGACCGCCGCGTACCTTCCCACATCGGGGCCGTACCGCGCGGGCCACAAGGCGGTGAAACTGCGGCCGCCGTCCGATGTCGCGAGCAGGCCCGATGCGCCGCCCGCGACGAGCAGCGCGCCGCTGCCGTCGAGCACGAGGTCGCTGATGATGTGGCTGCCCGCGCCCCGCGCGGCCTCGACGAGCTGCGCGTCGCCGGTCGCGTTGAGGCTGCGATGCAGGCTCCAGTAGTCGGCCAGAAACAGGTTGTCGGCCGAGATCCCGCCCGCGAGCGCCGTGGGCACGCTGGGCCGGATGCTCCACCGGCGGGTCGGGTTCGTGCGCTCGTCGTAGTGCCGGTTGTCCTTGAGGCGCATCCAGTGCGCGCCGTTGACGCTCTTGAGCATCAGACCCCTCCCGCAGGCGAAGAGCATGCGCTCCTTGCCGCGGCCCGTCTGCGCGAGGCAGAGCAGCTCCTCGCCCGCCTCGACGCCCTCGATCTCTAGTTGCTGCCAGTCGTCGCCGGTCGCATCCGCGGTCCACAGGCCGTGCGGGCCGCACACGGCGAACAGCTTGTACGGCGCCCAGTTGTCCGCGAGCATGTCCTTGATGGGGAACGGCGGCGCGCCGCGCGCGAAACGCGGCGCCTGCCAGGCGTTCGGCTTGAAGACATACAGCCCCGCCGCGTCGGCGAGCACGATGAGCACCGCGCCCCGCGAGGATGCCTCGCGCAGCACGAACACCGGCCGGGTGTTGGCCCACGGAACGCGCCGCCACGCGCCGCCCCGGCCCGCGCAGGTGTGCAGGTCGCCCGTGGCGGTCCCCGCGTAGAGTCGCGCGCCGTTCTCGGAGACAAGCAGCGGCCGCGAGCCCGGAACGCGCGCGAATGCGAAGGCCTCCGTGCCCGGGAGCTGCTTCCAGTGCGCTCCGCGGTCGGCGGTATGCCACAGGCCGGCGGTCCCGGCAAGGTAGGCCCCCTGCACGTCCGAGGGATCGGGAACGACGGCCGCGTTCTCCAGCACCGCCAGATCGCCGTTCGCCCATTCCCATGTCTCGCCCTGGTCGGCGCTCGTGAGGACGCCGCCGAGCGAGGCGAGCGCCCAGAGCACGCGGTCATCGCCGGGGTGGCTCGCGATCGAGAGAAAAACATCGCCCCCGCCCCATGACGCCGGCTGCCATGCGTCCGCGCCGCGGAGGGCCGCCGCCAGCACCATCCCTGCAATCACGCTGCGTATGCGACGCATATCCGCTCCTCCTGCCTTCGCGGTGGATTATAGAGAAGGCCCGCGAGAAAAGAAAGCAGTTTCCGCGCACAGGGCATCCCGAACGCGCGCGCGTCCCGGCCTCAGGAGGTCGCATTCCAGCGCCCTCCGCGGCCTTCTTCCTGATGCACGATGGGAAGACAGCGGCCACGGAGACGGGAACGTGAGACGGCGCGTGCCTCCGAGTCAATTGCAGTCCCGTCTCTCCGTGTCGTTCTCTGCGCCTTCCGTGTCTCCTTGTGGTCTTCTCTCTCGGACATGACGCCTGTCCGTCTGCGCGAACGCGGTGAGAAAAGCGTGAACGGCCACGGAAAGCGTCCGCCGCCCGGCGGCGAGTCACAGCAGCCGCACGTCGCCGGCGGCGAGCAGCAGCGCGCCGCTCACGACCACATCCTCGCCGAGCGCCGCGGGAACAAGCCGGTACGCGCCGCGGAATGCGCCGATGACGCGCGCATCGAGCGCGGCGCGGAGCGGCGCGAAGAGCACATCGCCCGCGAGCGAGAGCCCGCCGCCGACGGCGATGACCTCCGGGCAGAGGAGCGTCGCGACATTGGCCAGAGCGATGCCGACCGCGTCGGCTTCCTCCCCGAAGGCCGCCAGAGCGAATGCATCGCCCCGCCGCGCGGCCTGCGCGGCGCACGCGCCGTCGATCGCCTCACGGTCGCCGCCGCAGAGCTCGGTGAGCGGCGCGCCCGGCGCCATGGGATAGCGTTCGCGCAGGCGCCGTTCGAACGCCCAGGCCGATGCGACGCGTTCCAGCGCGTCGTCGCCGCCGCCCGGAATCGGCACGCGCGTATGCCCGATCTCGCCCGCGCCGAACCCCTGGCCGTTGAAGAGCGCGCCGCCCAGGATCATGCAGCCGCCGATGCCGCTCCCTATGTTCATGTACACCATGCAGCGCGTGCCGCGGCCCGCGCCGAGCCGGTGCTCGGCCCAGCCCGCCAGGTTGCTGTCGTTCTCGACGCGCGCGGGCAGCCCGAGGCGCTCGGCGAGCCAGTCCCCGAGCGGGAAATCATCCCACCCCGGGACCTGGTGGCTCGTGATCGTGCGGCCCGCGGCCGAGCGCACGGGACCCCCGAAACCGGCGCCGGCGGCGCGCACATCGAAGCGCCGGCACAACGCGGGCGCCCGGCGCGCGATTTCGTCGCGGATGCCATCCGCGCCGCGCGCGCGGTCGACGACGAAACGCTCCCGCGCCGCGATCGTCCCTTCGGCCGTGCCGGCGCAGAGCT
>JBFZCA010000202.1:0-16274 GCA_041308205.1 Planctomycetota bacterium
CCGTCTTCTCGGTCGTGCGTCAGGACACTGGAACTTGTGGGTAAGCGTCAGCTTCAGGAGAAGGGGGGAAACGCCGGCTACGGCCGGCGCCTGCAGGGCCACGGGTTCACCGAATATGTACTCGTTGCGGCGGCGCCGCGCGAAAATGTCGCGGGCGGGGGGTACAAATCGAAAGTGCCAGGGGTTACAATAGAGAGCGTATCTGTGCGTGCGCGCATCGGCATGCGCGGCATGCAGCCAGGCAAGAGGAGACTCTCGGCGCAAGTAATAGGAGAATCCAGGAGGTCGCAATGTCACACGCGGTTCGCCTTGTCGCACTTGCTGCGATGGTAGTGTGCATGATTGGTTGCCAGAGCGTTCCGGCGCCCCGGGACGTGATTCCGGACGCGTTCCCCGCCTCGGGACCGACGGGATTCCGCGCGGGCGTCGCGTTTCAGGACAACTCGCGCGGCGACAGCTTCGACGTCACCAATGGGACTTACTCGTTCCTCGCCCGCGAGAATGCCGCCGACGTGTGGTCCGACAGCAGGGGCTTCTTCCTGGAAGTTCCCGTCGACTACAACCCTTTCTGGGGCGGCTTCGCGGGCATAGGTTGGGATCACGCCGAAGGCGATACAGTCGAAGGCCGCGAAGTGGGCAACCTCGATCTCATGCCCATGTACGTTGGCTTGACCGCGCGCCTGCCCTTCTGGCTGGACTGGGATGCCTGGAAAGAGGTCGAGGATCCCATCTGGCTGCCCAATGTGCCGATCGGCCCCGCCCTCTACACGCGCCTCCTCGGCGGCGCGGCGTATACGGTGGATGTCCCGGTCGTCTACTCGGGGGGAACCGGCAGTTCTCGTACGCGTGCCATCGACTGGCAGGCAGTTCCCTTCATCGAGGGGAGCGGCGGCGCCGAGTACCGCGAAAAGGCTTTCGGCTTCTGGGTCGAAATCGGCTACCGTTACTACTTCCTGGAAGCCGGACGTTCTCACTTCGATGTGGACGGGCTGGGCGGTGTACGCGTATCGGCCGGCATAAGCTGGTACGGATTCTAACCCGGGGCCGTCGCCGCCTACGCGGGCATCGCCCGCCGCACCCAGTTGCTTTCGCGCCCGAGCAGCGTCACGAAGGTCAGATCGTGCTCGCGGGCGTTGAGGGCCTCGCGCGTCTTGCGCTTGGCCTCGATCAGGACGGCCGGCGCGACGCGGTCGGTGATCAGGGCTCCGCGGTGCTTCCTCGGCTTCCTGGCCTTCTTTCCCTTCTTATCACTCTTGATCGAGACCGCCTTCTTCCTTCGTGTCGCCATGGCTGGACTCTCCGTAGCTGTGACCAGAGGCTATTGTACCACGCATCTTCTTGTGCGCCTTCCCGGGCATCCGTGTTTGCCCCCGGCGCCCGCGGGTACCCTCATGCACCGGCCCCGGCACCTCACATGACCAGCAGGGCCGGCACGCTCGTGCGCGTCTTGATCTCGCGGTCGCCATCGACCGATACGGACGGCATACGCGCCTCGCCGTTTGGGGTTACGATTCCCCGGCGGTCCGGCATGCGATGGGGCTAACATCTGAACTCGTCCGCCATTACGCAATCCGGCAATTGCCGCGCACGTACATATTCGGTGAACCCGTGGCCCTGCAGGCGCCGGCCGTAGCCGGCGTTTCCCCCCTTCCCCTGAAGGGGGGACGGAAGGGGGGTTGTCTCAGACAGCAGGGACGCCGAGCAATTGCCGCCGTGGAGACCTCCGGTCCCCACCTCCATAGCGTCGGCAGAGCCGCAATTGCGCAACGGACGCGTTCATTGCACGTTTCGACGCACGGGTTCACCGAATATGTACCCGCGCACGTCCGGGGAACACAGGACGGCGTGCCCTTCTCGGGCAAGAGCATACCTTGCGTCGTCATCAACACGGTATCTCGGTTCTCCGACTCCGCACGATGCGGCACTTCTGTCCGGACGTCTGGCTCAATTGACTGCCACCTGCTGAACGGATAGAATGTTGATTACATGAAAGGCGTTGCCGGCGGGTGGGTGCCGGAGCGTCTACCGCACACGACGTGTTGCGGCAGACCGGCGCAAGCCTCCGATGGCTCTCACTGGATGTGTCTTGCCGAAGCAACCATGTAGCTTCCGCGTGCTGTACGCAACGATGCAAGAAGAGCGCGAAAGGAGAATGGCGTATGTTCATCACGATGTGCAGCTTCGTTCTGGGAGTCGGTTTCTGTGCCGGCAACGATACGGTCTTCGAGATCGAGCCCTTCAGGTTAGGGCTCTTCAGCGGCACAACGCAGTTCGCTATCGATGGGGACGCGTTGGAATGGGGTGAGGACTGGCGTTCGCGCCTCAAGTTCCCGGTCGACAACACCGTTCTGGGCACCGGATTCGGTGTCATGTTCGGCAAGGCATGGGAAGTCAGGGCCCGCGCATGGGGAACGCTCGTGCGCCAGGATGCGGGCACCTTGAAGGATTATGATTGGGTGGGCGGCGACTTGTTTGCGTGGTCGGATTCCGACGCCGAGCTTTCGGCGTTCGGCGTCTCGACCGAAGCGACGATCTGGGCGCTCAGCGGTGAAACGGGAGCTCTCGGGCCGCGCTTCCGCCTTGAGTACGACCAACTCGATTACAGCGTTTCGAACGTGAGACAATTCTCGACCGTGCCCGAGTTGAATGTCTCCTATCCCGGCCGCTGCCTCACGTATCGCCAGGAGCGTGTGTCGTTGATACCGGCGATCGCCGGCACGTTGTGGCCCGCGGACTGGTTAGAGGCCGGCGGTTTCGTCGGCGCGAGCCCGTTCAATTACGTGTGGGACCATGATAACCACCTCCTCAGGGACAAGAGCGCCAGGATGGCCACCTGGGGTTGCTCGGTGCTCGTGGGGCTGCACGCGGACTACATCATCGATAAGAATATTCGCATTGGTCTGTGGGGAGAATACCTCTACTACGAATCGTACACGGGCAACCAGGACCAGAGGCTCCCGGGTGACGAGAACAATCTCAACAACATCGACGGCGACATCAAGCGCTCGACGACGATGGGAGGAATCCGCATAGCCGTGAACTTTTAGTGCAGAGGACAAGCGGCGCACGGTCGCGGTATTCGTCCTCAATGCCGGAGGCTGCTGCGCAGCATGGAGCGATCCTGAGCGAATTCCGCTCCCCAAGAAACGAACACGAGGTTGTGACATTCGCAGCAACGGTACGCGAGAAGAAGGAGATGCGACATGAGAAAGCCGGGAAGGTGGATTGTCATCGGAGCAACGGTCGTTCTCTTGTGCTCCCAGTATGCCGCCGCCGAGGACGAGCTCGGCATCAGCGTGAGGCCGCGAGGCGGCGTGATGTACCCGACGGATCCAGACTGGGATGATTACTTCGATGCGTTCTACCAGTTCGGCGTGGCCGCGAAGAAGACGTGGGGGCGCTGGAGCCTGGAAACGTCGTTGGATTACATTGGCGCCGTCGATGAATGGGACTTCTCCGCGACGGTGCTCGACACTTTCGTCTCAGCCGACATGGACGCATGGATGGTCCCCTGGAAGCTGACGGCAACGGTCCAGGTCATTCCGCGGGAACCGGCCGCGACGGGCTTCAGTGCGTACGTCGGCGGCGGTCTCGGCGTGTGGTTCTACCAGTTGGATGCACGCAGCAACATCGAGGGGTATACCCCGGCCTCGGAATCGGAAGAGGACTTCGACATAGGGTTGCACGGTGTCCTCGGCGCGGAGTATTACTTTTCACCGAAAATCGGGATCTACGCGGAGGGCGCATACAACTGGCTGGAAGCAAGTTCGATCCACGATGTCAATATCGGCGGCTTGTCCATCGTGGGCGGCGTGACGTTCAGATTCTAGTGTCGCTGCGGTGTTCTCTACCGCCTCGCCGCCATCTCCAAGAGCGCTCCGCGCGATTCGCGGCCATTTCGATCTTGGCGGTTGCAGCGCCCCGGGCACGCGTGTGCCCGGCGGCGGGCATGAACGCGGCCGTACGGCCGGGCCGGCCCCTCACTCGAGGACCGGCACCAGAACGCTTCCGCGCGCCTTGAACTCGTAGGCGCCCGAGCCCACCTGGAACACCGCGGCCTCCGGCTCGGTCCTGACGAGCTCGACGCCCTCGGCCTCGGCGGCGGCGGTCGCGCCCTCGGTCACGCTCGAGGGATCGCGCGTCGGCACCCACACCATCGCCGTCGTGTTGGCCGGAATCGCGACCTTGAGCGTCAGGACGTCGCCGTCGACGGCCCAGTCGACGGCAATGCGCCCGCGAATGGAATCGTAGCTCGCCCTGCAGAACGTCAGCCCTCCGCCCGCGCGCGGCTGGATGCGCAGCGTGGCGAATCCCGGGCTTGCCGCGCTGATGCCGGCCATGGTCGCGAACATCCAGTGTCCGCACGACCCGTACGCGTAGTGGTTGAACGAGTTCATGCCCGGGTCCTGGAAGCCCTTCTCGACGGTCCAGCCGTCCCAGCGCTCCCAGATCGTCGTCGCGCCGTGGCGCACGGGATACCCCCAGGACGGGTAGGTTTCGTTCTGGAGCAGCCGGTAGGCAATGTCGTCCCTGCCGATCGATGTCAGCACCGGCAGGAGCAGGTTGACGCCCAGGAATCCGGTCGAGAGGTGCCAGTTGCGCTCCTCGATTCTCCGGACGAGCAGCGTGGCCGCGGTTTCGCGCTTGTCGTCCGGCAGCAGGTCGAAGCCCAGCGCCATGAGGTACGTCGTCTGCGTGTCGCCCTTGATGCGGCCATCGGGAGCGACGTAGGCCTTGTTGAAGGCCTCCTTGATGCGCCCGAAAAGGGCATCGAGCCTCGCGGCCTCGTCGTTCTTGCCGACGGCGCGCGCCAACTCGGCGAGAACCCGCGTGCTGAACGCGAAGTAGGCGGTGCCGATGACGTCCTTGGGCATCTCGGCGCCGACGTTGAGCCAGTCGCCGTAGCCCTCGGCGGGCCTGAGCAGCCCCGCGGAATTCTTCTCGCAGTGCTCGATCCAGCGCAGCATGCCCTCGAAGTGTCTCGCGATCACGTCCGTGTCGCCGTACACCCGCCAGAGCCAGTACGGGCAGATGACGCCCGCGTCGCTCCAGCCCGCCGACACGCCGCCGCCGTGCGGGGACACATCGGTGTAGCCCCCGTCCGCGCGCTGCGAGTCGTTGAGCGTGACCAGCCAGCTCCTGAAGAATGCCGCCAGGTCCTGGTTGTACAGGCCCGTGCTGATGAAGGCCTGCGCGTCGCCGGTCCATCCCAGGCGCTCGTCGCGCTGCGGGCAGTCGGTCGGCACTTCCAGGTAATTGGAGCGCTGCCCCCAGACAATGTTCTCGTGGAGCTTGTTGAGCATGGGATTCGAGCACTCGAACGCGCTCGTGAGCGGCGCGTCCGAATGGATCGCGACGCCCGTGATCGCATCCGGCGGCGGCGCCCCCGGATAGCCGGCGACCTCGACGTACTGGAACCCGTGAAACGTGAAGCGCGGCTCCCAGACCTCCTCGCCCCCGCCCTTGAGGATGTACGTGTCGGTGCACCTGGCGCCGCGCAGGTTCGTCGTGTAGATCGTGCCGTCGGGGTTGCGCATCTCGGCGAACCTGAGCGTCACCTTCGTGCCCGCGGGACCGCGCACCTTGAGGCGCGCCCAGCCCGAGAAGTTCTGGCCGAGATCGAAGACGAAGACCCCGGGCTTGGGCTCCGTCGCCTTCACGGGCGCCAGCTCCTGCGTCTTCCTGACCGGCACGCCCGGATAGGCCGTGAGCGCGGCCGCGCGCAGGTCGGCGCCGACGACATCCGCGCCGTACGACGCCTTGACGATCGCGAGCGTTTTGCCGGCGCCGGCTTCGATGACGAGGCGCTTGTTCTCGGCGGCGGTCTTCGTCGCGGCGACGCCGTCGATCGTGTACTGGACCTTGAGCGTCTTGACCGTGCCGTGGATCGGGTCGCCGAAGTCCTGGTTCGAGGCGAGCACGTCGAGCCGTCCGCCCTCGAGCGCCGCCTTGACCTTGTCGGTCACGTCGACCCACCTGCCCTGCGGCGTGTCGTCCGCGGTCGCCGCCGCCCACGCCGACGCATCGAATGCGGGCGTGCTCCAGCCCGCCATCTCCAGCCGCGCGTCGTAGCTCTCCCCCTGGTACATGTCCGACATGACGACGGGGCCCGCGAGCGTCGCGCGCCACGTCGTGTCCGTGGGGACGATCTCCAGGCTGCCGTCCGCGTACTCGATCTCGAGCTGCGCGAGCAGCCGCAGCCGGCCGCGGCCGCCGTGGTGAAGCCCGTACCAGCCGTCGCCGAGCATCGCGCCGAGCACGTTCCTGCCGTCCGGCGCGAGCATGGCGGTCACATCGTACGTCTGGTAGTACACGCGCGTGGCGTACTCGGTCCACCCCGGCATGAAGTAGTCGGCGCCGACGCGCGCGCCGTTGAGCCACAGCTCGTAGACGCCTCCTGCGGTCGCGTAGATCGTCGCGCGGCGAACGACGCCCTTGACGGCGAAGTCCTTCCGCAGGCACGGCGCCGGGAGGAGCGCTCCGCGCGCCGCGATGTCCGGAGGAACCTCGCACCCGATCCAGCGGCCCTTCCACGCATCGCGACCGCGCAGCCCCATGCTCCACAGGGCGGGCGCGCTCCAGGCCGAGACGTTCCCGCGGCCGTCCCATACCCTGGCTTTCCAGTGGCACCGCGCGCGCGAGGCAAGCGGCGCGCCGGCGTAGGCAATGTGCGCCGAGGCGCTCGAAACGACCTTGCCCGAATCCCAGCGATCGCCCTCGTCCCGCGCGAGACGCTCGGCGCTCGAGGCGACGAGCACCTGATACGCGCTCTGCACCGCGCCGCGCGCCGTCGATGCGAGCACCCATGACAGGCGCGGCGCGCCCGTATCGATGCCGAGCGGATTCGCGCGGTACTCGCAGCGCAGGCCCGAGACCGCCGGCGGCGGCGCGGCGGCGCCCGCGGCGCTCCACGCTCCCGGTGAAAGGAGAAGAACAACGGCGGCACGCCAAGCGTGCGTGTGCATCAGCGCCTCCCGCGTGCGGTCAGTTCGCGGAGTCTCCGCTCTTTCCCGCGTCGTCGGGCTTCAATCCGACCGCGATCGTGACGGGGACGGAGAAGGCTTTCGCCCGCATCACCGTCAAGCGGAGATCCTTGCCCACACCCTCGTACTCGATCCAGAGCGCCGTCTCGGCAAGATCCTCGATCGCGGCGAGCTTCCTGCCGTTCGCTTCCAGGATCACGTCGCCGGGCTTCAGGCCGGCCGCATCGGCGGGCCCGCCGGACGTCACCGCGGCGACCGCGACCTGCGGCGCGCCGCCCGCGTGCGAGACCGTGAACCTTGCCCGGATGCAGCCGCGCAGCACGCGCCGGCCCTCCCGGAGGTGCGCGGCGATGGCGCTGACCGCGGACCCCGGCAGCACCGTCACCTGCGGCCAGGCGCCGTTCGCCATGGCGAAGCCTCCCGGCGGGGCCCCCTGGCAGTACACGGGCCTGATGATTCCCAGGAAATTGCCGCCGAGCCCGCACACGATCCCGCCCTCCTCGCCCGGCACGGCGGGCAGGAGCAGCTCGTAGCAGTGCGAGGACGAATCCTCGCCGCAGAAGAGCGGCGCGCGCACGACGCCGTAGCGCACGGACCGCTCGATCCCGAACGGATTCGCCACCGTGAGGACGCGGATGCCGTTCCGCGGCACGGTGCCGGCGGCAAGCGGCAGGCACGGCGGCGGCTGGGGATTGCCCTCGCACCGGATGAGGCACAGGCCCGTGGGCTCATCGACCGCGACCAGCGAGCCCTTGCCGGACCAGAGGTTGTCGTACGTGACTTCGAGGACGCCCTTCGTCCGCTTGAGGATCTCGGCGATATCGGCCGCGCACGTGAGAATCAGACCCTTGTCGAGCACGAAGCCGGAGAAACGCGCGCAGGACGTGCGCACGCCGCCGTCCTCGCTCACGACCTGAATGTTGACGATCGATGCCCCCACCTGCGCCGCGACGCGGCGCGCGTTCGCGCGCGAGCCCTCCGAAGCCGCGAGCGCCGCCACCGGCAGAAACGCCGCGGCGGCATACACGAGGGCGCGCGTCCACATGGCTACAGCTCGATCTCTTTCTCGTCCTCGGGCCTGCCCGCGGGCGCAAGGCCGCCTTCGGAGATGAAGGGCACTTCCTGCGGGATCGTCTCGCCGGACACTTCTCCCCCGCCGTACACGATCCCGTCCCGCGGAACCGCCGGAGCCGTGCCCGCGTCGCCGAACAGCGCCGCCGCCGCGATCAACGTCACGGCCGCGAGCACGAGCGCCGCGAGGGCGTACATGATCGGCCGCAGCGCACGGCGCCGGCCGGGGGCGGCGGCCGCAGCTTCCGGAGCCTCGTCCGCTTCCTGGTCGCCCATGAGAATCTCGCGCTGAATCCCCTGCCAGAAGAACGGGGACACCTGGCTCGGCAACTGCGAGGACGACAGCGAGGCGAGGCGCTCGTGCTGCCGGCGGCAGGCGTCGGCCTCGGCCCGGCACGCCTCGCACCGCCCCATGTGCAGCCCGACCGCATCGGCCTCCCAGGGCTCGAGATCCTCGCTCACGAACAGGTCGATGAGGTCTCGTATATCTCGGCAGCTTGCGGCGCGGTCATTCATGGCGCACCTCTCCTCTTATCCGGCACCCGGCCCAAAGCGCGCTTCCCACGCATCCTTGAAGAGCGCCCTGCCGCGGTGCAGGCGCCATCTGACGGTGGCGTGGTTGACGTTGAGCACGTCCGCGACTTCCTGCGAAGGAAGTCCCTCGATATCGCGAAGCACGAGGATCACCCGGTACTGATCCGGGACGGATCCCAGCACTTCCCATACTCGTTCCTGCTGCTCGGTCAGCTCCGCGCGGGCGACGGGGCCGGCGTCCTCGGACACGGCCTCCGCAACACGCTCCAGGGCCGCCGGGTTCTTGCGCCGCCTGAGGTTGTCGATCGCGAGGTTGACGACGATCTGATAGAGCCAGGTGCTGAAGCGCTGCCGGTTGTCGTAGCGGTCGATGAAACGGTAGACCCGGATGAACGCCTCTTGCGCGATATCCTGGGCGTCCTCGTGCGACCGAACGACGTTGTAGGCCGTCCAGTAGGCCTTGTTCGTGTGGCGTTCGACCAGCGTGCGGAAGGCATCGGTATCGCCCGACCTCATGCGCAGCACGAGATCGCCGTCGGCAAGATTCCTGTCCCCGAAGCACGACCGCTTGCCGCGCGGCGGATCACCCACGGGGCCGATCTCCATTGTGCGACAAACCTCTGACTGCACGCCTGACTCCGCACGCTCGCGCCGCGCCCGCGAGGACGCGCCCGTTCCCCGCCGCGCATTGCATTGATGTATACGCGGGCTCGCCACGCGATGTTGGCGTGCGGCAGCCGATTCCCATTCTATCCCACCGGCCGGCGCGGGGTTGCGGCGAAAGGAGGCAGCCAGAAATCTTCACGTTTTGTCATTAAGCGGCACGGGGGGAGGTTGAATGAAGATCGAGACGCGGGGCTCGAGACTTGAGACTTGAAACTTGAAACCAAGGACTTGAGACCGGACGCGTGAGGCCTTGTAGCCTCCAGCCTACTTGACGAACTTCGTCTTCGCGTCCTTGATCCGCAGATCCTTGTTGAGAAGCGGCATCTCGAGCTTGTCCTGCATGCGCTTCTTCATCAGGCGTCCGACCTTGAACTTCACGGTCGTCTTCTGCGGAACCTCTACCTTGGCGCCGGTGCGAGGGTTGCGGGCGACGCGACAGGCCTTGGTCTTCGGCTCGAAGACGCCGAAGTCGCGAAACTCGAGGCGGTTTCCATGGGCCAGCTCCACGATGATCTCGTCCAGGAACGTCTGGATGATATCCTTCGCGTTGACCTGCTGCAGGCCGGTCTTCTCAGCGATGCGCTGCACAAGTTCGCGTTTGGTGATCGTCTGCATGACCATCGCCTCCTATTCTGTTGCGCCCCAATACTTTAGAGCACTGCTGCGTAATAGCATAGTTTTCGGCTCCATGCAAGCAAAAGTTAACTGAATCCGCGCGCTGGCATGGACTTAGAGCACGGGCCCCCCCTGACATGAGTTTAGCATCCCCCGGCGCGGCGCTTAAGAAAAAACCGCCGGACGGACGAAATACCATGTACGCAACAACGAGGCCACTTTCAGGGGTGCACGATGCTCGATGCCTTGACGCCGGAAGAACTGCAGTTCATAAAAGCCATAGAGAAGTACAAGAAGATCAACAACAAGCACTTCCTCTCCTGGACCGAGGTCCTCAAGATCATAAACGCGATGGGTTACCGGAGGGTCGCCAAGCCCGAGGCTATACCGGTGACGACGAGGGGCAGGATCCAGCAGCCGGTGACGGAGCCGTAACCCCCGGCGGCGGGCGGCTCAGAGCCTTCCAAGCGGCGTTTCGGCGGGAAGCGGCAGCATCACCACATCGGCCTTGGCGACCAGGCCCTTGATGTACTCATCCTCGGCGCGGTTCTCGACCTGGCGCGTCAGCTTCCTGTGAATCTGGCTCTGCACCTCGGCGAAGCTCTTGACGCGGCCGCCGCTGCGGTCGACGACCTGCACGAAATGCGTGCCGAGCGTCATGTGAATCGCCTTGCTGACCTCGCCCGGACGGAGCATCCTCACGAACTGCGGGAGGGGCTCGCGCAGGGTCTCGAGATCGCCGTCGCAGTCCACGGGCGAGGCCGCCCCCCCGCCCTCGGCGCCGAGCCGGTAGACGAACTTCCCTGCGCCATCCCGCCCGCGCCGATCGGAAGCTCCCTGGGAGACCGCGCGCGCCGCGGTCTCTTTGAAGTCCTCGCCCCGCGCCTGCGCCTTCTCCACGTCGTCCACCGCCCGCCGGTACTCGCCGAGCTCCCGCCTGATGTACACGTGGCGCACGGTGACGAAGCCGCCCTCCTGGAACTCTTCGGCGTTCTCGTGATAGTAGCTCCGCACCAGGGCGGGCGAGAAGAAGTCCGGCGCCCAGACGTACCTGCGGTACAGATGGCCGATCGTCACGCGCGCCCTCAGCTCCTCGCGCCACTTCTTCTCGGTGAAGCCGGTCTTCTCCTCCATGGCGTGCCAGTAGTCCTCGAGCGTCGTCAGGTTCTCGCCCTCCGTGTTCATGCGCTCCATGTCGCGCTCGGCATACCTGTCGACATCGTGGTCCTCGACCTTGATATCCTCTTCCTCCTGGGCGCGGGCAAGAAGCACCGTGCGCTCGATGAGGTCCTTGCGCGCCTTGCCGAGCAGGTCGCGCGCATAGGCGCGGAACTGCTCCTCGGACTGCAGCGTGCGCGTGTACTCGAGCTCGCGGCCCACGCGCATCCACAGCTCCTCGAACGTGATGGGCTTCCCGTTGACCACGGCCACGACCGCCGAGCCGCGGCGCACGCTGCTCGGCATCGCCATGGAGGGCTCATCGGCGCCGCGCCCCGTCTGGCCCGCGCACGCCAGCGCCGCGAGCATCGCCCCCGCCATCCCGTGCCTGTGACCGTTGCTCATGCCGCCAGGGCTCCCGTCCACTCCAGAAACACGCGGAACGCCGCCATGTCGTCCGGCGCATCCTCTTCCAACATGTACGCGACCGCATCGAGCCGCCGCACGGGCACCGGGCTTCCGGCCAGGCGCTCGGGCGCGAACCCGGCGTCGATGCGGAACACCGGCCGGTTCTCTTCCCGGCCCACGGCGCGAATTCGCATCGCACTCAGTCTAATGCGCAATCGCTGCACATCAAGCAGCATCCCCGCGCCGCGCGCCGCCTCGCCGAAACGGTCCTCGAGCTTGCGCGCCTCGGCATCCAGCGCCGCCTCGCTGGCGGCCGACGCGATCTGGCGGTAGATCTCGATCCGGTCGAGGCCCGGCGGGATCATGTCCGCCGGCAGGTGCGCGGGCACATCGAGGCCGATGGCCACGTCGCGCAGCTCGGGCGCCTGCACGTGCCCGAGCTCCGCCACGGCGCGCTTGAGGAGGCGGCAGTACATGTCGTACCCGACCTCCGCGATGTGGCCGCTCTGCTCGCCGCCGAGGATGTTCCCCGAGCCGCGCAGCTCCAGGTCCCGCAGCGCAAGCTGGAAGCCGGCCCCCAGCTCGTTCGTCTCCTCGATGGCCCGCAGGCGCTTCTCGCCGTCGGGCGCGACGCGCCGGTCCTCGGGCAGCAGCAAGTACGCGTAGGCCTGGTGCCGGGAGCGGCCGACGCGGCCGCGAAGCTGGTGCAGGTCGGCCAGACCGTACATGTCGGCATCGCTCACGAAGATCGTGTTGACGCGCGGAATGTCCAGGCCCGACTCGATGATCGTCGTCGTGACCAGGACGTCGATCTCGCGCCTGAGGAAGCGCCGCATCGCGGCGGCCAGCTCCTTCTCCGACATCCGGCCGTGCGCGATCTCCATGCGCGCCTCGGGCACGATCGCCTCGAGGCGGCTCTTGAGCCTGCGCAGCGTGCCGATGCGGTTGTGGACGAAGTACACCTGGCCGTCGCGGTCGATCTCCCGCAGGATGATCTCCCGCGCCCTGTCCGGATCGAAGCGGCAGCACTCGGTCTTGATCGGCGCCCGGCCCTCGGGCGGCGTCGTGAGGTTGGAGATGTCGCGCAGGCCCAGGAGCGCCATGTGCAGCGTGCGCGGGATCGGCGTCGCGGTCATCGTGAGCACCTCGACCATGGCGCGCAGGCGCTTGAACCGCTCCTTGTGCCCGACGCCGAAGCGCTGCTCCTCGTCGATGATGACCAGGCCGAGGTTCGCGAAGGCCACGTCGGAGCTCAGGAGGCGGTGCGTGCCGATCACGATGTCGATCCGCCCGGCCTTCAGGCCCGCGACGATCCCGTCCTGCTCCCTCTTCGTCCTGAAGCGGCTCAGCACCGCGATCGACACCGGGAATCCCGAGAGCCGGTCGCTGAACGTCTCGTGGTGCTGCTCGGCCAGCACGGTCGTCGGGACGAGCACCGCGACCTGCGCGGCGCCGCAGACGGCCTTGAACGCCGCCCGGATCGCGATCTCGGTCTTGCCGTAGCCCACATCGCCGCAGAGCAGCCGGTCCATGCAGCGGCTGCTTTGCATGTCCGCCTTCACCAGCTTGATCGCCTCGAGCTGGTCCGGCGTCTCGTCGAACGGGAAGGTCGCCTCGAGCTGCCGCTGCCACTCGTCGTCGGGCGGAAACGCGCGGCCCGGATTGAGCGTGCGCCTGGCCTGGATCTCCAGCAGCTCGGCCGCCATGTCGTTGACGGCCTGCCCCACCGCCTCGCAGCGCTTGCGCCAGCTCGCGCCGTTGAGCTTGTCGAGCGGCGCCGGCCGGTCGCCCGAGCCCACGTACTTGGCGACGAGGTCGGCCTTGGCCGCCGGCACGAAGAGCTTGACGTTGTCGCGGTATTCGAGCGCCAGGTACTCGCGCGCCACGCCGTCCCGCACGGCCCACTCCGTGCCGAGGAAGCGGCCGATGCCGTGGGCGACGTGGACGACGAGATCGCCCGGCTGGATCGAGAAGAACCCCCGGCCGGCGGCAACCGCGCGCCCGAGCGGGGCCGACCTGCGCACGTGCGTGCGGCCGAGGATCTCGCGGCTCGCAAGCACGGCCGCGTCGGGACCGAGCATGAAGCCCTCGCGCACGTCGCCGAGCGCGAGCCTCAGGCCCGTCCCCTCGACCAGGCCCTTGTCGCCGAACAGGCTCCGGATCTTGTCCTGCTCGCCCTCGTTGGGGCAGAAGGCGACGAAGGTCCAGCCCAGGCCCAGGTACCCCTTGATCAGCGCGCACGCGGCATCGATCGAATCGCCGAGCGGCACGCTCCGCGCGAAGGGCAGCTCGGCGCTCGCCTCGGGCGGCGTGAAGCGCGCGAGCCTGAGGTGCGGGCGGTCGAGCAGCGCATCGATGCCCCGCGCGGCGCGCGCGCCCGTCAGGCCCGCGTGGACCCCCAACTGGCACGCCTTGTCGCGAATCTCGGTCTCCTCCAGGCACCCGAGCACGACATCGTCCGGGAGATAGGCGAGCACCGTTCTGGCGGGGGGCACGAGCACCGCGCCCGAGGGCAGCGCGCACAGCACCAGGTCGGCGCCGGGCAGCGCGCGCGTCGAGACCTGCGTGGCCGGATCGAACTCCCTGATGCCCGCCGCGCGGTCGCCATCGCACTCGATCCTGACGGGCAGCTCGCGGCCGTAGGGGAACACGTCGAGAATGCCGCCCCGGCGCGCGAAATCGCCCGGCCGTTCGACCTGGGGAAGGCGCGTGAAGCCCGCGCCGCTCAGCGCGGCGGCGAAGTCATCGGGATCGAGCATCGAGCCCTGCGCGATCGTGCGCACGCCGCGGGCGAGATCCTCCGGCGCGAGCGTCTCCTCGATGACGGCCTGGATGGGCGCGACGACGACGAGGCGATCGCGGCGCTCGAGGAGCAGCCGGCAGGCGTTGAGGCGGCTCGAGACCGCCGAGGGGTCGGGCTTCTCGGCGGAGAGCCGTTCGGTCGCGGGCAGGAACACGATCGTCGCGCCGTCGGGCGCGAACGCGCGCAGCGCCGCGTGGATGTCCTCGGCCTCGTCCTGCGTCGAGGCGATGAGGAGCCCCGGGCGGCCTTCCTCGGCGAGGCGCGCGAACAGCAGCGCCGCGCCGCACGGCGTCGCGCCGCCGAGGACGCGCGTCGCGGTGTTGTCGGCGACATGCCGCCAGGCAGGCGAGGCGGCAATGTGCTCGCGGAGCTGGCAGGCGGCGTCAGTCGTCCGCCGGTGGTCCGTCGGCACGTTCCTCCCCTCCCGGCGCGGCGTCCGCCAGCTCGCGCTCGAGCGCCTTGAGCGCCTTGCGCGCGGCCTCCTGCTCGGCCTCCTTCTTGCACTTGCCCGAGCCCGCCGGATACTGCGTGCGGCCGATGACGGCGACGACCTCGAACGACTTGCGGTGGTCGGGCCCGGTCTGCTTGAGCACGCGGTACGACGGCGTGATCCCGCGTTCCTTCTGCGCGAGCTGCTGGAGAAGCGACTTGTAGTTCTTGATGTGCCGGTCATCGCACACGGCAAGGATCTGGTGGAACAGGTTGCGCACGACGAAGCGGCGCGCCTCCTCCAGGCCGCCGTCGAGGTAGATCGCGGCGACGACCGCCTCGAACACGTTCGCAAGGAGCGAGGCGGGCATGTCGTGGCGCTTGCCCATGCCCTTGCCGACGCAGTAGCAGCGGTCGAGGCCCAGCCGCCGGCTCTCGTTGGCGAGCGTCACCGTGCTCACGACCACGGACTTGATCTGCGTGAGGTCGCCCTCGTCGCCGTCCTCGAGGAAATTGAACAGGAACTCCGACATCGCCAGGCCGAGCACCGAGTCCCCGAGAAACTCGAGGCGTTCGTTGGACGGCAGATCCTCGTTCTGCGACGAGGCGTGAGTCAATGCGTGCAGGAGCATCGTCGGCCGCGTGAAGGTGTAGCCGATCCCCTGCTCGCACTCGCGCACGCGCTCGAGGTCCTGCTTCGTCAGTTCGGTGGCTTCGGTCATGGTTCGGTACCGCCCCTGGTATTATCGGCCGTGAACCGCCCCGCGCCGAAGTGCCTCGGCCATGAATACGGTGACGCGGCGAGAGCTCCGGACGGGCCGCCGGGGCGCCCACGGGCTATAATACCCTGCATGCAACCGTCCGCCCCCTCTCCGCAGCGCATGCCCTGGAGCCTCAGGCTGCCCGTGGCGTTCCTCTTCTTCCTGGCCCTGGGGAAGCTCGTGCTCGCGCTCTGGACGTGCGGGCGGGCGGACGCGATCACGCAACTCGTGGTCATCGAGGCCGTCCTGCACGGCCTCCTCGGGCTCATCGCGCTGCTCCTGGCCATTCACCTGCTCCTGCGCCTGCCGCTCGGCCGCGCCTGCGCGGTGGGATTCTTCTGCGCCCTGCCGCTCGTCAAGGCGCTGCGCTACGCCATGGAGCCCGTCAGGTGGCACGTTGCCGGCATCCACAGGTTCCAGGACGTCCTCTCGGCCGTCGTGCTCATCGGCCTGGCGTTTCTGCTCCTTCAAGGGGACGCCGGCGCGTATCTCTCGCAGGCGCCGGACAAGCCGCCGCCCCCCGAGGAAGGCTCCTGAGCGGACGCGGCGCGCCGCCGGCGCCCGCCACGATCGTCACGCCATGACGTTCTCGGCCCAGAGAAACTCGAGGGGGCGCAGGAGCCGCCGCGGGTCGCCGGCGACGACCACGATGTCGAAGCGCTGCGGGGTGTCCGCGGAGAGGGCGAAGGCGGCGAGGTACTCATCGGCCGCGCGTGCGAGGTGCGCCTCCTTGGCGGCATCGACACGATCCCAGGCCTGGTCGGGATGGGCGCGGCTCGTCTTGACCTCGACGAAGACAAGCGTGCCGGCGGCGGTCACCGCGACGATGTCGAGCTCGCCGCGGCG
>JBFZCA010000203.1:0-7331 GCA_041308205.1 Planctomycetota bacterium
TCTTCCGATCTCGCCAGGCATAAACCTCGCCCCCCCGGCAGCCGAAAACAGGGGAAGTCAGGGCACTCCCTGATGCGTGTCCGGAAGAAGGCCGGCGCGCTGTCGAAGGCACCGGAAAGGAGTGAGACGCGCGTATGAGAACAGCAGGAATCGTCGTTGGGTTGTGCGTGGCGCTGCTTGCGAGCGTCGCCGCGACCGCGGCCGAGTCCGCGGATGAGATTCTGAAGGAGCTCGACGGCCTCAAACAGGCCAACCAGGAGCTCGCCAAGCGCATCGAGACGCTCGAGACCAAGGCCGCGCCGGCCGACAAGTCGGCCGTGCCCCCGGGACGCTTCGACCTCGGCGGCGGCACGACGCTGAAGCTCAACGGCGACGTGCGCGTCAGGAACGAGGGGATGAACAACGAGCTCGACATGGACACCCACGTCGACGACACGCTCAACTGGACGCGCGTCAGGACGCGGCTCGGCGCGGACGTCGATTACCAGAACAAGGTCGGCGCCTTCGTCCAGCTCGCCAACGAGTTCAGGTGGGGCCAGCAGAGCAAGGCGAACACCACCCTGACGTCGCGCGATCTCTTCGTCGACAACGCCTACGTGCGCCTCAACTTCAAGGAGATCTGGGACGTGCCCTTGCTCTTCACGGCGGGGCGCCAGGATCTGCTCGCCGCGCCCGAGCTCGGCTGGAAGGGCATGTACGGCGAGGGGTGGCTCCTCTTCGACGGCACGCCGTTCGACGGATCGACCTCGATCGCGTTCGACTCGGCCAAGCTCAGGTTCACGGGCATCGAGAACGTGACCCTCGATCTCATCTACGGCAAGATCAACGACATCACGCCCGGCGCGGCGTACTCGCCCGCGTCCCATTTCAACAACGGGGACGTCGATGAGGACCTCTACGCCCTGTACGCGATCACGAAGCCCGTGGAAGGGCTCCAGGCCGACTTCTACACCATGCACCGCAACAAGAACTGGGACGTCGATTACGACGTGACGGGCGGCGTGTTCCGCGACCCCCAGCTCCAGACGACGGTCCTGGGCGGCAGGCTCTCGACGACGAAGCCCATCATGGACGACTACGTGTCGTGGGCCCTCGAGGGCGGCTACCAGACGGGTTCCGTGAATTCAAGCGATGGCACCGTCGGCACGATTGCGACGACGACCGACCGCATGCAGCGCGACGCCTATGCCTTCTACACCTGGGCCCGCCTCCACGACGCCAAGAAAGACTTCGAGTGCCTGAACCCGATGTTCGAGGCGCGCTTCGACTTCATGTCGGGCGATGACCCCAACACCCAGCACCGTTACGAGGGCTGGGACTCGTTCTACGCCGAGTGGCCCAAGTACAGCGAGCTTCTCATCTTCAACCTGTACGACGGCTTCGCAACGTGGCAGGGCGGCAGCAATCCGAACCTCGGCGGCTTCTCGAACCTGTGGTTCCCGAGCTTCACGCTGAACCTCACCCCGAGCTTCGAGCCCTTCAACAAGGAGGTCAACTTCAAGCTCGGCTACAGGTACATGTCGGCGGACGAGAAGAACGGGCAGGGCAACGGCCGCAAGTTCGGCGACCTGTACCAGTTCAGGGTCGCGTACAACTTCGCCAAGGGGCTCTCGAGCCATTTCGAGTACGACTACTTCGATCCGGGCAGCTACTTCGACAACAGCGCGAACAACGCCTGGTTCGCGCGCGTCGAGTTGATGTACACGTTCTGAGCCCGGCGCACAAGTTCGGAACTACGCGCGGCCGGAAGGCCGCCGCGGGGCAACGCCCCGGCGGCCTTCCGGCCGGTTTTGTTTGCCGGGGATGCGATAAGAAAGAGGAATGCCGCGAGGACAGCAAGGACCGGCGGTACATCACCGCGCGCTCGGGATGCGCCGAAGACCCTTTGTGCCTTCGTGTCTTCGTGGCTCCTTCCGTCCCGGCGCTTTCGTGCGCTCGTGTCCTCGCGGCTGCGTCCGTCCTCTCAAGCGCTCCGGAGCTCCCTGATTCCCTTCGCGATGATCTCGAACACCTCCTCGATCTGCTCGATCGGCACCGACGAGAACGCGATCCTCAGGTCCTCGTCGCCCGTCGAGATCGTGCCCACCTGGTAGCGGTCGAGGAGATGCACCCTGAGCGCCTCGGCGTTGACGCCCTTCACGCGCAGGCACATGAAGTAGCCCGAGTTGAAGGGGTAGACGTCCCACGCATCCTTGTACGCCGGGCGGTGCGCGACCTCCTGGACGCGTTGCGCGCGCCGCGCCAGGATCGCGCGCGTCGCCTGCTGCTCTCCGCGGAAGGCGGGATCCTTGAGTGCCCGCACGATGAGCGTCTGCGCGACGTGCGAGACGTTGGAGACCGAGCCGCGAACGGCGCCCGCGACCTTCTTCTCGAGCGCATCGTAGAGCGCCTTGGTCCCGCCCCGGACGCCGAAGGTCAGGAACCCGCAGCGGAAGCCCCACACGAACTCCTCCTTCGTGGCCGCATCGGCCTTGACGCACAGGAGCCGCTCTCCCCGGCCGCACGCCAGCGCGAACACCGACTCGGTGAAGCATTCCTTCTCGTAGAAGAGGCCGAAGTAGGCGTCGTCGAACACCGCCAGGATGTCGCGCGTCGCGGCAGCCTCGGCGAGCGCCGCCGCCAGGCGCTCGGCCTCGCCGGCCGTCGGCGAGTAGCCGGTCGGGTTGTTGGGAAAATTCAGGAGGACGATCGTCTTCGAGTCCGCGGGCCGCGCCAGGAGCGCGCTCCTGAGCGCCTCGACGTTGAATCCGCCCCGCTCGTCGTAGTGCGGGAACGTCGCGATCCGCGCGCCCAGGCGCACCTCGTAGATCAGGCGGTAGTTGCCCCAGAACTTGTCGGGCGTCAGGATGACATCGCCATCGCCGGCGAAGAGATCGCCGATGACGCTGAGCCCGTGCGTCAGCGCGTTCGTCACGACGGGGACGCTGAGCGGCGCGCCCGCAAGGTGCGGGTTCTCCTCGAGAAGCTTCGCGAGCCACGCCTCGCGCAGGTCCTTCCTGCCCGTCGAGGGGGCGTAGGGATAGAGCTCCCCCGGCGGCAGGTCCTTGAAGTGCTTGTGAATGCACTTGAGGTACAGCGGCTCCTTGCCGTCCGAGGCGATGCCGATGGTCGCGTCGGCGCGGTGCGCCTTCTCCTTGGCCTCCGCCGATTGGCTCAGGATGCCCTTGGGGAAGAAGAGCCGCTGCCCGCGCGGGCTCAGGAGCCGCACGACCGCCGGATTGGCCGCGCCCATGATCCGGTTCAGTTCCTCTGCAAGGGGATGCATGTCCGCCGATCTCCTTTCCTGTCAACGCGCCCGTCGAGGGCGCTGCGCGGCCGGCCGCGCCGTTCCCGTCGTGTTCATTCGCGATCGCCCGGAAGCGCGAGCATGAGCTCGCCCGCGACCGCCTTCATTGCCACGGGCACTCTGGTGGGCGGCACCAGCACCAGGCATGCGCCCCGCCGGCACGCGAGCGCCGTGGTGTCGTCCTTCCGCCGCATCTCGTGGAAGCGCTCGGTGCGCCGGTAGAGCTCCGATCCCTTCCGCATGCGCTCGACGAACTCCTTCTCGACCGCGGATGCCCGCTCGCGATCCTTGTAGACGATGACACAGAGGCTCCCGTCGCAGCGGTCGAACATGTACTGCGCCCAGGCCCCCTCGGCCGCGGGCGCATCGCTGCCGTAGTCCCCGAGCTTGAGGGCATCCTCCCCGTCGGTCCGCCACACCATCTCGATCGTCCGGCGGTACACGAAGGCGAGCTCGCTGCCCGCCATCATGTTGCGCCGCGGCAGCGCCTGAACGAGACGCGGCATGCTGCTCGGCTCCGTGAGGGGCGCGAGCACCGCGCCGGCCGCCCGGATCAGATCCTCGCTCTCCATGCCGGTAACGTTCTTGACGATGGCGACGTGGCGCCCCTTCCAGGCCCGAATCTCATCGCCGTGAAGCACCGCGGCGGCCCCGGCCTCGACGTTCCGTCCGATCCCCTTCCCGGCGCGCAGCGCGGCGAAGGCGCCGAAGGCCTCCTCGGGCGAGTCGCACTCGAGCGCGCAGAGGTCGGCCTCCTTGCCCGCGTGCGCGAGACGCACGACGTGCGCCCCGACGACGCCGAAGGGCAGGCAGATCTCGGCCTCGCCGGCAAGCATGAGCCCGAGGTCGCCGCGGCCGTAGCGCTCGACGCCGCGCACCGCCTCCCACGGGTGGAGCGCCTGCGGGCCGAGATCGAGATCCTTCCGCGGGGGGGAGCCTCCGCAGCCCGCCAGGAACGCGAGCGCGCCGGCCCACACGCGCCGCCACGAGAACGAACGGCTCATACGCACCTCCTTGCGGAACGCGCCGCGCGAGCCGCACCATGGGCGGCGGTCCGCCGCGACGCACACATGACAGTGTAGCACCTCGCCGCCGCCCCGGTGAGGAGCCCGGGTGCCGATAATCATACCGCCCCGGCGGCGGACAGGCGGGCCGGCGGCGGCGCGGGGGCTCCCGCGTGGAGCGCGCCGGATTGCCATCGTAGACTTCTCGGGTAATTGGACCACGCCGTCTCCGCTCGAGGCGGCGTTGACGTGGCGCTCGGCCGCGGCGCACATGCGCCGCCGCGCGCGGCTACAGGCAGCACAGACAGTGTCAGCATGAGCTTTCAGGGCAATCTGCACACGTTCGGCATCCTCGATCTCATCTCCCTTCTCAACCAGCGCCGCATGACCGGCGTTCTCAGCGTCGTTGCGAAGGGGGGCGAGCGGGGCCTCGTCTTCCACGAGGGCAACCTCGTGTGCGCGACCGCGAGCGAGGAGTCGCGCCGCCTGGGCAGCTTCCTGATCCGCCTGGGCTTCCTCACGCCGGATGAGCTCACGGCGGCGGCCGGGCTGCTCCCCTTCGGACCGAGCCACTTCGGCCAGAAGCTCGTCAACGCGGGCCGGATTTCGACCGACCAGCTCAATGCCGCCGTGCAGGCGCAGGTCTTCGATGTGCTCAACGAGATCATGGAATGGGACGAGGCGACGTTCGTGTTCGACGACCTGCCGCTGCCCTTCTCGCCGCCCAAGGAAGGACTGATCGCCGTCCCATCGGTGATTCTCGAGGCCGCCAAGCGCGCCGACGACCACCGGTACGCGCGCACGCTGTTTCCCGAGGGCAACGTCATCCTGCGGCGGGAGAAGACCGCGGCGGCGGAGGCCTCGAGCCGGGAAGAGGAGAAGGAGATCCTCGGCCTGGTCGACAGCGAGTTCACGGTCGACCGCATCCTCTTCGCCAGCGCCCAGGGCCCGCGGGATGCGGCAGGGTGCCTCCGCACGCTGCTCGAACAGGGCGTCATCCGCAAGAGCAGCATCAAGGTGACCGAGGCGTCCGAGCCGATCGGGCCGGAGATCACGCACATCGTGGTGGCGCCCCACGTGCCCGCCGCGATCTTCGAGATCTACAACCGTCCGGGCATCAGGCAGCCCGGCATCTGCAATGTGCTCGCCCAGGAGCCGCTCCTCACGGCCAAGGTGCTGCGGCTCCTCACGCTCAGCAACGTCAAGATCGAACGCGAGGACCTCACGTTCCAGCGCCTCGTCCAGTTGCTCGGTCCGTTCCAGGTCCGCTGCCTGCTCCTGCCGGAAGCGGCGCGGAACCTGTATTTCCCGCGCAGCGACTACTACTGGCACGACTGCTGGCAGCACGATCAGGTGTGCGCCGACATCTGCGAGAAGATCGCCCTGAAGATCCGCTACCCGTTCCCCGGCGAGGCGTATCTGGCCGGGCTGCTGCACAACATCGGCGCGTACATTCTGTTCCTGAACAACCCGGGGGCCTACCGCTGCGTCGCCAGCGAATCCTTCTCGCGCCGCGAGGACATGGCGGTTCTCGAGGAGAAGTACTTCGGCATAACCCACACGACGCTCGGCGGCATCTACGCCCGCAAGTGGCACTTTCCATCGACGCTGAAGCTCGCCATCCGCGAGCACCATCGGCCCGAGGCGATGGCCTCGCGGCCGCTCCTCCACATGCTGAACGTGGCCGCGACCGTGACGTCCGAGTACGGCTACCGCGTCGGCTACCGGCCGATCGACCGCCAGGGTTTCCGCATCTCCCTCGACCAGATCGCTCTCAGCGAGAAGGACCTGGTCGCGCTCTTCGCCGAGACGCAGCGCAAGATCATGGGCGGGCCCATGGAACACGAGCACGCCCGCGTGTCGGCCTCTTGACGCGAGGACGGCCTCCGCGCGCGCCGCGGTTCTCCGCGGCCGGACACGCGTTTCCGAGGATCGGCGGCTGCTATCGCTCGGCCGCGTCCGCGGTCCAGCGCTCGATGCGGCATTCGCCCAGGTCCGCGAGCACCTCGTCCGCGCCCGAGAGATCCTGGGAAGGGCGGCCGGGGCGCCGCAGCGCGATGCAGCGCATGCCGGCCGCCTTCGCCGCGCGCACGCCCGCCGCGGAATCCTCGAACACGACGCACGCGGCGGGCGGCACGCCCAGCAGCCGGGCCGCACGCAGGAAGCAGGCCGGGTCGGGCTTGCCCGCGGCGCAGTCCTCGCTGCCCACGTAGAGCCGCACGTACGGTTCGATCCCCATGAACGCGATGCTCTCGGCGATCATTCGGCGGCTCGAGCCGGAGACGATCGCCACGGGGTAACGGGCGCCGAGCGCCGCCAGCAGGCGGATCGAGGACTCGATGCGGATGTCGCGCGTGCGGCGGAGCTCCTCGAAGAGCAGCCGCGTGCGCTCGCTCATCGCCTCGCGCGACGGATACGCGCCGGGACAGTCGATGCAGACCTGCGTGTAGATATCGCCCCACGACTTCCCGTAGACGAGCTCGAGCGCCGCGTCCGCGGTCACGGGGAAGCCCTTCTCGACGAGCGCCTGCCGCACCGCATCGACCCACAGGATCTCCGAATCGAGCAGCGTGCCATCGAGATCGAACAGAAACGCCTGCGCCATTGGGCCTCCGGACCATCGCGATCTGGACGCGGGCGCCGCACCCGCGCGCGACGGAAATTGTAGAGGATGGGCCGCGCGCCCCCAATGGGCGGGCGGCGCGAAGCCGCGAAGCCGCGGAGAACCGCCGGGGACCTTGACGTATCGTATTAAGCCTATAGTATTTGTAGTGTATTCCGGCGCCCGCGCCGGTCCGGCCGCACGCCGGGGAGGTGACTTTCATGACGCAGCGCGATCCATCCGACCTCGACCTCGGGCGAGGGGAAGGCTCGACCGCGGCCCGGGAGCCCCTCCCTCGCTCCGCGGGCCCCTTCGGCCGCGATGATGCGGACGCGGCGCTCGCGCTCCTCGATCCCGAAACCGCGGGCGGGTCGCCCGGCGCCACCGAGCGTCTCGCCCTGGCGCGGCGGCTGCGGCGGCGGGGCCGTGCGGCCTCGGC
>JBFZCA010000204.1:0-5104 GCA_041308205.1 Planctomycetota bacterium
TGTTCGGATACACCGCTAGGATCAGGAAGAACGGGCGCTGGATGCTCGACCCAACATCCGTCGTGAATCGGTGGAAGTCATAGCTTTCAGCAGTCCTGCCCGTCGGCAGCGGCCCAGGGGCCCAGCGATAGTGTGGCTGGAGCGCCTGCCCCGGGGACGGTTTCGATGCCGGCGATTCCTCCCGACATGCCGGAGGAGCCGCCGGCGCAGGCGGACTTCCCGGGGCGTCCGGGCGACGATTTGGATGGCGGGTCGATTGTCCTGGCCCGGACGCGGCTGCCCCGGCTCACGCCGAGTCGGGGGAAGCGGCTCGTGCAGCCTTCGTGCGGGAGCGACGAGAGAAGTACCAGGCCAGGTCTGAGTAGCGTCGATTCTCACATCACGACAGCCGGTGCCACTCCGGGCGGCGCTCTCGGCGCGGCGGCGCGGCTCCTGGCGGAGCCCTACGGCGCCTCGACGATCGTCACCTTGCTCTTGCCCGGGACCAGGAGGTCGTAGACCTGCTCCACGTCCTCGTTGCGCATGCGGATGCAGCCCTTGGACATCTGCTTGCCGATGCTCTCCGGCTCGACCGTGCCGTGGATGCCGTACTGGTCCGAGATCGTGATCCAGCGGGTGCCGAGCGTGTGATCGGGCGCGCCGAACGCGATCGTTGTGCGCTTCTCGCGGTCGAACTGCGTGGGGTTCTTGAGCTTCGCGCCCGCGGTGTAGGCGCCGGTCGGCGTCGAGTCTTCCTTGCCGAGGCCCACCCGATAGGTGAAGAGCGTCGCGTCGCGCCGGCGGACCTCGAGGGTGTAGGTCCGCTTGATGACGCGCACATCGAAGGGGCCTTTCACGATCTTGAGCGTCTGGTCGCGCCGCAGCCGGTCGTTCGCGAGGCCGTTGATGCGCATCATGAGCTCGGGCGTGATGTCGTGCGCGCGCGCGATGCTCGTGAGCGTGTCGCCTCCCTTGACCTTGTAGGTCTCGCCGTCCGATGCATCCGCGGGCGTGAGGTACAGCTTCTTGTTGAGCTCGTGGAGCCTGCGCGTGAGGTCCTCGGCGCCGGGGCTGGCCTTGAGCGCCGTCTGAATCGTGGCGATGGCGCCACGGAGATTGCCCGCCGATTCCTGCGCGGCGGCCTGGCGGAGCGCATCGCCGTCATGCGCCCCGAGACGGCACTCAAGGCTCAGACACCCGATCAGAATGATGGCGCACGTTTTCTCCATTCTTCTCTCCACTCGCGATCGATACGGCGGCGCGCGTTCCGGCCATGCCGGAGGAGCCTCATGCTCCACCGTCACTCTGAAGGAGGGGAAGATAACAGCAATCGGCCGAGAACGCAAGGGGTAGGGCGCAAAAAGTCGCGCGGGCCCTACGGGCAGTCGACTGTCGCGCAGGTCGAGGCCGCGGCGCAGGGCAGGAGATCGTGCCTGCCATCCGGCCCGCAGGCCGGGAAGGGCATCGGGGGCTGAGGGCCGGTGGCGAAGAGATAGAGCAGCAGGCGGATCGGGTCGGTGAGATTGACGCGGCCGTCGTCGTCGGCATCGGCCGCATCGAGGCAGGCCAGAGCCTTGCCGCCGAAGAGGTACGCGAGCATGGCCACGGCATCGGCGAGACCCACGCGTGCGTCCGCGTTCGCATCCGTGCGAATGAAGCACCCCTGGTCCAGATCGGCGAAGAGCATCGCCTCGATCGAGCCCGTGAAGAGATCCGTGCCGTAGCGCACGCCGGCCGCCGCGAGGAGCCCGTCGCGATGAAACGCGGCCGCCGAGAACCGGCAGCCCGCGGGCGAGCTCTCGCCGACGTACGACTCCCGAAGGGCGCCGGTCGCAAGATCGAACGACAGGAACGCCGGCGCCATGCAGGTCAGAAAACCGCAGGAGCCTGCCCAGCCGGCGACGAAGAGCGAGTACGGGCCGATCGCGAGCGCGGACGCCCCGCTCGAGCCGCCGCCGGGGCGCCACGTCGACGACCACGCGATGCGGCCGTCGCCGCCATCGCAGGCGATGGCGAAGAGCCGCTTGTCCGACGACGCGACGCCCGACGTTCCGGCGACGTACACCCTGCCGCCGGCGGCGCGGCCGATCGCGGCGGGCACGGTCGGGCCGTCGGGGCTGCGGAAGCGCGTGGCCCACAGCCGCGCGCCGCCGGAGCCCAGGCGCTCGATGAGCGTCTCGACGCTGCCGTCGATCCCGGCGCTTGCGGCCAGCACGTAGAGCCCGCCGTCCGGCGCCGGCGCCAGACCTCCCGGCCCGATCTCATCGGCGCCGTCGAAACCGTTGAGGCTGTCGTGCCACAGCACGGTTCCGTCATCGCCCGCGATGCAGAAGACCGCGGTATCGAAGCCCTGTCCGAACACGTAGGCGCGGCCGGCCGCGAAGACCCTCCCGTCGCCGGGCGCGATCACACAGGCGCCGGCATGGCTGCTCGCCCCCGGAATGGCGAGCGGGATCGTCCACTGCGGGCGCCCAGTGTCGGCGCTGCACGCGAGGCACGCGAGCGCGGAAACGGTCCCGCCGTCCCCGGCATCGCCTGCGGAGTTGACCAGCACAAACACGCTGCGGCCGTCCGCGGCCACGCCGCCGATGGAATCGGCGTTCGGATCGGCCGGCAGGCCCGCGTCGCGGATGATGACTTCCCACGCGGTCTTGCCGCCGGCGGCAAGGCGCGCCACCGAGACGCCGCCGTCCCGGATCTCCGCCGTGAAGACCGCGCCGTCCGGGCCGACGGCGATGCGGGGGTTCGCGCCGGGCCTCGTCCACGCCGTGACGCCGCTCCTGACGGCGACCCCGATGCAACCGCCGTCCCCGGCGAGAACGATCTCGCCGGATCCGGCGAAGGCGGCGCCGCTCACGAAGCTGGTGCTCGGTGCGAACGGATAGGTCTGCTGCCAGAGGGGCTCGCGCGCGCTCCCGTTCCCGGCGGGGAAACAGGCGCAGACCACGAATACCATCCACCGTGCGTGCGCCACGAAAACGCCTCGACTTCCACGCGTACGACGCCGTTCCGAATACGCCCGTGCCTTGCGCCGAACGCGCCGGGCGCCGCGGGCGCCGCGGCCAACCAATAAGAGCAAGTGTACTTGCGCGGCGGGCGGCTGTCCACGGGGGTGCGCGCGGCGGTTCATGCACCGTGCTCGAAGGAACGCGCGGCGATGCGGCGCGCGCGGCCGGCGCGATCCGCGATCCACAGGCCGCGCGCGCGCGTGATCAGGCCGATCGGGACGAGCGGGCGTCCGAACCTGCGCGCGAAGGCGGCCGCAATCGGGGCGATGCACCGCTCCCGAGCCGTGAAGAGAATCTCGTAATCGTCGCTGGGCCCGAGCATGCACGCCTCGGCGTTCACCCCCAGCGACGCGCAGGCGCGCCCGAAATCGTCGGGTACGGCCATCGTGAGGCGGGCGCCGATGCCGCTTTCCTCGAGGATGTGGCCGAGATCGCCCGCGAGGCCGTCGCTGATGTCGATGGCGGCGCCCATGCGCGCGCGCGCCCGCAGGAACGCCATCTCCTCGAGGCAGGCGCGGGGCGCCAGGTACTTTCGCACCGCGGCGCGCAGGAACGGCGTCGGCGGTGCCTTCCGCGACAGGGCTTCGAGGCCGAGGCGCGCCCGGCCGGGCATGCCCGTCGCGTAGATGCGCTCGCCGGGGCGTGCCGCCGCGCGCAGCGCCGCCTTGGCGCCGGGCGGAAGCTCGCCGAGCACCGTCAGCGTCACCGCGAGCGGGCCGCCGCAGACCGCAATGTTGCCGCCGATGACATCGCATCGCCGCGCCGCGGCACGGGCGATGAGCCCCCGCATGATCGCGAGGGCCGATCTGCCGGGCAGCGTTGCGGGCAGTTGCAGCGCGACGACGACGGCGCGCGGCGCGGCGCCCATGGCCGCCAGGTCGCTGAGCGCGATCTCGAGGGCGCGCCCGCCGATGCCGGCCGGGGCGAGCCATTCCCGGCGGAAGTGGACGCCCTCGATCTGCGTGTCGGTCGTCACGGCCAGCGGCCGGCCCCGAGGGGCGAGGATGGCCGCATCGTCCCCGACTCCGACCGCGACGCCCGGCCCCGGCGGGGGCAGCATGCATCTCAGCGCCTGGATGAGCGCGAATTCCTTCATTCGATGTCCGCTCGTCTGTGCCGGCGGGCCTCCGGACCGACCGGCCGCCCCGCGGCGGCTCTATTGTCGGCCATTGCCCGCGCGGCGGCAAGCGTATTGACAGAAGGGGGCAACCGGCATATCGTGATCGTGGCTTACTGGAGCCCTCCGAAGCGGGCTCCACGGCCGAAGAACGCGAGGTCACGACGTGAACACGCGCTTCATAACGGTGATGAACCAAAAAGGGGGGGTCGGCAAGACCACGGTGACGGTCAATCTGGGGGCCGCGCTCGCCCGCCTCGGGAAGGAAGTCCTTCTCGTCGATCTCGATCCGCAGGCGAACCTCAGCATCCATCTGAATGTCGCCATCCACGAGCTTACCTGTTCCATATACGACGTCCTTGTCGCGCAGAAGGAGCTTGCCGAGGTCGTGCTGCCGCATCTTCGGACGCGGCTTTCGCTGGCGCCCGCCAACATAGACCTCTCGGGCGCGGAAGTCGAGCTCGTGAACGCGGTGGGGCGGGAGACGCTGCTGCGCGACGCGCTCGTGCCGTACCTGCGGGACCACCCCTGCGATTTCGTCTTCTTCGACTGCCCGCCGTCGCTCGGCATCCTGAGCCTGAACGCGCTCTCGGCGTCCAGGGAGGTCTTCATCCCCATCCAGACCGAGTTCTTCGCGTTGCAGGGCCTGGCCAAGCTCCTCGGCGTCATCGAGCTGATCACCAAACGGCTCAACCGAGATCTGCGCCTGAGCCGCGTGATCCCGACGCTCTACGACACGCGGACCGTGCTCTCGAAGGAAGTGCTCGCGGACATCCAGACGCACTTCGGCGACATGGTGACGAGCGCGAAGATCCGCAAGAACGTGCGCCTGGCCGAGGCGCCGAGCCACGGCAAGACGATCTTCGAGTACGATCCGGCATCCACGGGTTCGGAGGACTTCACCGAGCTTGCCCAGGAGATCCTGGGCCGGAAAAACACGCCGCCTTCGCGGCGGCGCGTCGCGCGCGAGGCCCCGGCGGCGCGGAGATCTGAAGAGCGT
>JBFZCA010000205.1:0-7607 GCA_041308205.1 Planctomycetota bacterium
CCGCGGAACCCGCGGCCGCACCGCCCGCCGAGAAGACCCCGGCGCCGCCGCCCGCTCCGGCGGGCCCTGCCCCCGGCGGCAAGTGAGCCGAACGTCCGGGCATCCGGACGCCGGATTAAATTCTTGTATTTCGATAGATATTCTTGTTGGGGCGGCTCGCCCCCCGTGCTACACTCGGCCTTCGGAGTGCGTTTCGGTTGCCTCCGGCGGCAAGGGGCGCGTTCGCGGCTGAACGCGCGAGGGGCTCGAAGAGCAAAGACTTCGCGAGGCAGAAGACCATGGCGACAATCCACCGCCGTCTACCCCCGGCGCTCCCGGCAATCGCGGGCACGTTCCTTCTCGCCCTCGGGGCGTACGCGCAGACGCAGGGCACCTGCACGTTCACCGCCACCACCCTGCGCGACATCGGGGCCGAGTACGATCCCCGGCACGTCCTGGCGATCTGGGTCACGAACGCATCCGGCGCGTTCGTCAAGACGCTCAAGAAGCAGGCCGCGTCGCGCGAGCAGTACCTGCGCACGTGGGTCGCCAATTCCTCGAGCAACGTCGTCGATGCGATCACCGGCGCCACGCTCACTGCGCACGTGACCCACACGGTCGCGTGGGACGGCCGCGACACGGCCGGGAACATCGCGCCCGACGGCGAGTACCGCATCCGCGTCGAGTTCACATCCGAGAACTCGCAAGGGCCCCTCACGCCATCGACGCACATCACGTTCACGAAGGGGCCGGCGGCCGTCGAGGCTGCATTCCCCGATGTCACCAATTTCTCGAACATATCGCTCGCGTACGCCCCCGACCTCGAGACGTTCACGGTCGTGCCCAAGGGCGGCACGTGGAAGTACAACGACACGGGCACGAACCTGCATGCCTCGGGCTGGAAGGAATCGACCTACGACGACTCCGCCTGGAAAAGCGGCAGGGCGAAGCTCGGCTACGAGGACGGCGCGGTGACGATCCTCCAGTACGGCGACGCCGCCGACAAGCATCCCTGCTACTACTTCCGGCACAGGTTTTCGTCCGACAACGTCCCTCTCTCGCTCAAGCTCAAAGTGCTGTGCGATGACGGCGCGATCGTCTTCATCAACGGCGCCGAGGCCGCGCGCAGGAACATGCCGGCAGGCGAGGCCGCCTACGACACGCTCGCGATCGCCGCGATCTCGGGCGGCGACGAGCTCGCCTACTTCCCCTTCCAGATCGATCCCGCCCTCGTCGTGCGCGGCGAGAACATCATCGCCGTCGAGGTCCACCAGCAGAGCGTCACGAGCAGCGACCTCGGGTTCGACCTCGAGCTCATGTCGCAGCCGGGCGCCGCCGTCGAGACGGTGTTCACGCGCGGCGATGCCAACGCGGACGGCGGCATCGACATCGCCGATGCGGTCGCGGTCCTCGGGTACCTGTTCGCGTCCGGGGCCCCGTTCGCGTGCGCATCGAGCGCCGACGCGAACGATGACGGCAGGTTGGACCTCTCCGATGCCGTCAGAATCCTGGTCCACCTCTTCGGCGACGGCGCCCCGCTCCCCGAGCCCTTCACGGCGTGCGGCGGCGATCCCACGGAGGACGGGCTGGAGTGCGCGATCCCCGCGCCATGTCCGTAGGCGCCGCACGCGCCGGAGAGTCCGGCCGCCCCGTCAGCGCGCGATCTCGGCGAGCACCGCGGCGACCGCGCGCGGCAGCGCCGCCGCGACTTCTTCCGAGAGCGTCAGCCCGGCACGCATATCCTCGGGCTGGACCCCGATGACCACGACGTCGTCCGGCGCGCAGCCGAGCAGCCGCGCCGCGGCCAGCGTCTCGAGCAGGCCGAACTCGTGGAGCGACACCGTGCGCGCGGGATCGGCGGCAAGCTCGCCGGGAGTGAAACGCACGATCGTTCCCGGCGCGGCATCCGCATCGACCGCGTCGACGACGATGAGCCGGCGCCGGCCGGCGATCGCATCGAGCAGATCGGCGCCCGACGTCCCGCCGTCGAGGGTCTCGACGCCGGGCGGGAGAGCGGCGGCGTCCATGGCCTCGATCGCTCGCACGCCGGCGCCCTCATCCCGCAGGAGTATGTTGCCGATGCCGAGGACGAGGATGGGCGCCTTCTCCGCCGCTGCCATCGTGCCCCGCGCGCGCCTTCCGGCGCTCATTGCCCGCACGGCGCGAACTCCATGCAGCCCAGCATGTCCGGGGTGGGATCGGCGCCGCAGGCGCCGAAGGGCGGCGGCAGCGCCGCCACCCCGCCGAAGAGGTGCGAGAGCAGCTTGACTGCATCCGCAATGTCGGTCTTGCCATCGTCGTTCGCATCGGCCGACGACAGGCAGCGCGGCGGCGCCGCGTGGGCGAAGAGGTAGCCCAGCATGCTGATCGGGTCGGCGATGTCGATCGGCCCGTCCTGGTTCACGTCGCCGCGCCGGAAGAACGCTTCCACCGCGACCGAAGCCGCGATGCGGAACCCGAGGACCTCGTACTCGGCCGCGGGCCGGTCGCTATCGCGATAGCCGGCGCCGAGGAGCAGCGCGTAGTCGTCCCACGATCCGCCGCGAATCCCGCGCTCGCCGTCGATCTCCGTCTCGACCCACTCCCAGACGTTCCCGGCCTGGTCGAAGGTGCCGTAGTAGCTCGCCGACTCCGTGTAGGCCCCCGCCGGCGTCGCGTCCGCGACCGCGCGATCGAAGTTCGCGCTCCCGGCGAGCGCGCCGGGAGGCGCGGCCAGCGGGACGACGCCCAATGGCAAGGGATACTCCGCATATCCCTCGGCGCCGCGGAAATAGGCGGCCTTGCACCACTCGTCCTCGGTCGGGAGAAACGCCCGCGCACCGGCCTTGCGCGGGCCGGCCTCGTCGGCGCCGAGCAGCGCGTACGCGCCGTCCTCGGTCGTCGTCGCGTCCTGCGGGCCGGCGGGCATCCCGTGGTGAAGCCAGTTGGCGAACCTGATCGAGTCGAACCAGCTCACGAAGGTCACGGGCTTGGGGCCCTCGGCCGTCGTGTACGCGTACGCGCCCGGCTGCCCGGCGCGCGCGATGCGCATGCCGGGGTTGTAGAGCTCGTACGTATCGTCCGCCGCCACGGCGTTGAGGAACGCCGTCCACTGCGCGTTCGTGATCTCGTACGTCCCGATCCGGTACTCGTACGCGACCGCGCCGCAGCCGAGCGCATCGGCGGGATTGCCGGCATCGCCGACGCCGACGAAGCCGATCTCGCCCGCGGCGGCGAGCGCGGCGAGGGCGATGCCCGCCGCAGCTCCGAGCGCCGCGCGCGTTCCGCTGCCGCAGATTGCACTGACGTGTCTCATCGCGGACCTCCTACAACGCCGCGGGACGCTGCGCCCGCGTTCCAGGCCTCACCATGTGCACCGCGCACGCGAGGCACGGATCGAACGAGTGCACGACGCGCAGGACTTCCAGGGGCGAGCGCATGTCGCTCACCGGAACGCCGATCAATGCCTGCTCGATCGCGCCCGCCTGCCCCCCGTCATCGCGCGGCGAGCCGTTCCACGCCGTGGGCGTGATCACCTGGTAGCGCGCGATCTTCCCCTGCTCGATCCGCACCCAGTGGCCCAAGGCGCCGCGCGGGGCCTCCGTGAGCCCGACGCCGAGCGCGCTCTGCGGCGTTTCGGCGTGCGTGTACACCGGGTCGCCGAGCACGAGCTCGTCGAGCCAGCCCGCCATGGCATCGGCGACCTTCTTCGTCTCCTGCACGCGCGCGAGAATCCGGTCCATGGACGAGATGCCGCGGCGGTAGTCGCCGTTGACCCACATGCGCGCGAGCGGCCCGAGCTCGTACACGCCGTCCTGGTACCTCGGCGCCTTGACCCACGAGTAGGCCCCGTCCTTGCCGATCTCGGGCTCCGTGACGCCATCGCTCGGATGGAGATCGCCGCTCCGCGGCGTGAACCACGAGTACGCGACGTATTCCCTGATCAGACCCGCATCGACCGCGTCCTCGACGCCCCCGGCGTACCTCCCGCGCCTGAGGAGCTTCGATGACCCGTCGTCGTTCAGGTCGAAGACGCCGTAGGCAAGCAGGTTGCCCGGCCCGCGGCCGAGCTCGCTGTCCTGCGGGAACGCGGCCGCGATCGCGGCCGCATCCGCGAGCATCGTGCCATCGATGAACGCCCGGATCTCGTCCAGAAGCGGCCGGAACGTGCTGGCGCTCCCGCGGGTCGCGCGCTCCGTCGATCCGCCGGCCGTGAAATTCGCGACGCCGGGAATGCGCCCCGAGTAGACGGCCGCCATCTGGTGCGCCTTGCGCCGGATCGCGAGGGCCTGGACGTAGCTCCCGACGAGCTGCGCCGCCAGGGGCCCGCGGATCAGGTCCGCGGCCTGGAAGCGGGGCTTCCACGGCGACATGTCGAGGAGCCCGGTCGTGTCGATGTAATCGGGCAGCGCCAGGTGATAGAAGTGAATGACGTGCGACTGGATGAAGTTGGCGCCGAGGACGAGGTTGCGGATGATCCGCCCGTTGGGCGGCGGCGTCACGCCGAACGCGTCCTCGAGCGCGAGGCTCGCAGCCATCGCGTGCGACACCGGGCAGACGCCGCAGATGCGCTGCGTGTAGTGCACCGCATCGCGCGGATCCCTCCCCGTCATGATCGTCTCGAAGCCGCGGAACATGGGGCCCGCGACCCTGGCCTCGACCACCTGGTCCTTGCCGCCGACCGTCTCGATCGTCACGTCGACCTCGAGGTGGCCCTCGACGCGCGTCACCGGATTGATCTTGAGCTGCGTTGCCATGGTCGTGTTTCCTGTCGGTCAGTCGTCCCGCCGCCCGCGCTCAGTCGGCCTGCCCGGCGGGCGGGAAGGTGAAAAACGGCGACATGCCGTCGGGATAGGACGGCTCGGCGCAGCCGATGCACGGCGAGCCTGCCTCGATGCACCAGTTGTAGCCGGGCTCGCCCGCGGCGCCCGAGTTCCACCGCCTGCCGGGGCAGTCCGCAAAGGCGCGCGGGCCCTTGCAGCCCAGCTCGAAGAGGCAGCCCGGCTCGCCCAGGCTCTTGGCGAAGATGCCGTCCTTGTAGTCCTGGAGATTCGGGCAGTGATCGTGGACGAGCTGCCCGTAGAACTCGACGGGCCGGCCGTGGGCATCGAGCGGCGGCATCGTGCCCGTCGCCAGGATGCCCGCGATCGTCCCCACGACCCAGTCCGGGTGCGCGGGACAGCCCGGCATCTTGATGACGCGCGTGCCGAAGTACTCCTCGGCGAGTCCCGCGGCGTCCGTCGGATTGGGCGCGCCCGCAACCAGCCCGCCGTGCGAGGCGCAGCTTCCGACCGCCATGATGAGGCTCGCGCGCCGCGCGTAGCGCAGCAGGCCTTTCTCCGCCGGAAGACCAGGCCAGAGCTCGCAGAACGCTCCTTCGGAGGGAACCGCGCCCTCGAAGACGAGCACGTACCCGCCCCGGCGATACGCCTTCTCCGCCGCGGCGATGGCCAGGGTCCCCGCCGCCGGCATCAGCGTCGAGTGGAACTCGAGGTCCAGCGTGTTGACGAGCAGATCATCGATCGTCGCGTAGAAGATGCTGTTCAGGAGCGAGACCGAGCAGCCCGAGCAACTCTGCCCCTGGAGCCACACGATCGGCAGGCCGCCATCGTCGCGCTCGCGCGCACATGCCTGCCCATCGCGCCACACGACGCGCATGCCGAACGCCGCGGCTATCGCCGACGAGGCCCTCAGAAAATCCCTGCGCGACAATCTCATGGCGCACGCTCCCGTGGAGGAAAATCCTGTTCGACCCGCGCGCCGCACGCGCGCGAGAAACCCATGACGGTCGACGCGCCCACCCTTGCCCATTAGATCGATAGGCTTACTGGTATAACGTACGGCCCGGCAGACGGCATGTCAACGAACAATTTCGGTGAATTATCGTCAACGGCTGCCTGCGTCCCCGAATCCCCGCTCGGGGGCGCGCCGAGGTCCCGCGCGTCGCGGCGCCGCGCGTCCGGCGGATGCCGCTACTTCGGCGGCGCGACCTGGTAGCACACGAGGAAGTCGTTCCGTCGCAGGTAGAGCTTGCCGTCGAGGATGACCGGATGCGCCCACGCGGGTCCGCCGCCCTCCCCGTCGGTCTTGATCCTGCCCTTTTCGCGGTACGCTTCCGGCGAGGCCTCGACCAGCGTCAGGCCGTCGCCGTTCTCGTAGCGGAAATAGAGGCGGCCGTCGGCGTACAGCACCGCGGCGGAACCCCTGAACGGCGCGCGCTCCTTCCACGCGACCTTGCCGGTCGCAAGCTCGATGCACATGGGCGCGCCCGCATTCTGCCCGTGGCCCCCGTAGATGTGGTCGCCGACCAGCACGACGCCGCCGTGGTGGTTCTGGAACGTGTCGGCGTCCAGGAAGTACACCTCCTCGGCCTTGACGCCGCCGCCCGCGGGAACGAGCCGCAGCAGCGCGCTCCCCGTGCCGTACGCCGTCGAGACGAAGAGGAGATCGTTACGCACGACCGGCGTCGTGATGTTCGCAACGCCGTTGGCGATCCTGTTGTAGCCCCACAGGAAGGCGCCGTCCTTGGCGGCCACGCCGATCGCGCCGCGGCCGATGATCTGGACGTACTGGCGCACGCCGCAGGCCTCGCTCACGACAATGGAGGAGTAGCCCGCGCCGTCCTGGCCGCCGCCGCCGATGTCGGGCAGCGCGCATCTCCAGACCTCGGCGCCCGTCTGCTTGTCGAGCGCCGCCATGACCGCATTCTTGCCGCCCGGCGTGCACACGAGGCGCTCGCCGTCGACGAGCGGCGACTCGCTGTAGCGCCAGCCTGACATCATGCGGCCGCCGAAGTCCTTCTCGAAGCTCTTACGCCACTTCTCGCCGCCGCTCGCGGCATCGAGGCACACCAGGTCGCCCGACGTGCCGATCGCATACACGCGCTCGCCGTCGACCGTGGGGGTGCCGCGCGGGCCGCCGTCGCGGTGAGGCTCGCCCACGCGCGCCGCCCAGAGCTCCTTGCGCGTCGCACAATCGAACGCGAGGACGAACTGCGCCTCGCCCCCCTCCTTGAGCGTGCGGTCGCCCATGGTGAAGATCCTGCCGCCCGCAATGGCGATGCTCGAGTACCCGCGGCCGAGGCCTTGCATCTTCCAGAGGAGCGGCAGGCCTTCCTTCGGCCACTCCGCCAGGAGGCCCTTCTCGGTCGAGATCGCGTCGCGGTTCGGGCCGCGCCAGCCGGGCCAGTCGGCGGCGCAAAGGCTCGCGCTCAGGCTGACGGCGAAACCTGCAAGTACGAAGTTGCGGCAGGGGCTGCCAAGAGACATGCGATTCCTCCTTGTGGACGCTGATGGGCCGCGGGTGCGGCGCGTTTCCAGGCCCGCCGCGCGGGTGCACCCCGCGCGCATCATGAGGGCAATCCGGGATGATAGGGCCCGAAGAAGCGCTTGTCCACGTGCCGGGAGACGGCCCGGCCGCTCCTGCGCGACGGGCGGCGAACCCAAGTGCCGGAGTTTCATTGACTTGCCTATCCGGCGCCTCTACTATTGAGGTGCATGTTCGGTGAACCCGTGCGTCGAAACGTGCAATGAACGCGTCCGTTGCGCAATTGCGGCTCTGCCGACGCTATGGAGGTGGGGACGGGAGGTCTCCACGGCGGCAATCGCTCGGCGTCCCTGCTGTCTGAGACAACCCCCCTTCCGTCCCCC